>JBJLER010000036.1:0-31744 GCA_045565735.1 Pseudohongiellaceae bacterium | reverse complement strand
GCTTCGACTCGTCGAACACCAGCCGAAATACCGGTTTCACTAGTGATCTTAAATAAACCAATGTCGCCAGTGCGATTAACGTGGCAGCCACCACAAAATTCCACTGAATACTCACCACCCATAGTGACAACGCGCACTTCATCACCATATTTTTCGCCGAATAAAGCTAATGCACCCAGTTTCTTCGCTTCATCAAGAAGCATAACTTCTTTGCTAACTTCAGAGTTAGCAAGAATCTCGACATTAACTTGATCCTCGATTGCACTACGCTCTTCTTCCGTAACTGGTGAAGAATGAGAAAAATCAAAACGCAAACGGTCAGCAGCAACTAACGATCCTTTTTGCGTAACGTGTGCACCAAGAATATTCCTTAATGCCGAATGCATTAAGTGAGTCGCAGAATGATTCAAGGTAACAGCATGGCGATCATCTTCTGCTACTTCCGCTGAAACTTCATCGTTTACAACAAGGCTGCCTTTCTTTAAAACACCACGATGGATATGAGCATCGCCTTGCTTCTGTGTATCCATAACTTCAAAGCTGGTATTAGCGTTTTGCAGCAAACCATGGTCGCCGATTTGTCCACCTGACTCTCCATAAAAAGGACTCTTGTCTAGCAGCAGTAACACTTCCTTATCTGCAGGTACTGAATCCAGTTTTTCATTTTCTTTGGAGAATATTCCAATAACCTTTACAGAATCCTGCAAATTAGAATAGCCAGTAAATTCGGTGGAGGCCAATGGATCGATATCGAGTTTCTCCACTGCGCCGAAGTTACTGGCAGCTCGGGCAGATTCCCTTTGCCCTTCCATGGCTTTTTCGAATCCGTCTAAATCGATTTTTAGATTGTGCCCACGAGCAACATCCGCGGTTAGATCCACCGGAAATCCATAGGTGTCATAGAGCTGAAAAACCGTATCACCCGGTAGCGTATCTCCATCGAGATTTGCAATGGTTTTTTCCAGAATCGACATACCGTTATCCAGCGTGCGGGCGAATTGCTCTTCCTCTTCTTTTAGTACCTTTTCAACAAAAGATTGGCGTTCTACCAATTCGGGATAGGCCTGCCCCATTATCTTAACGAGTGATTCCACAAACTTATAAAAGAAAACATCCTTAACACCAAGCTGATAAGCATGACGTATTGCACGCCGAACTAGTCTTCTTAACACATACCCTCTTCCTTCATTTGATGGCACTACACCATCCACCACAAGGAAAGCACAGGAACGAATGTGGTCGGCGATAACATTTAGTGAGGGATTGTCTAATCCTGCTTGGTCGGTGATCGCAGCAATATCATTTAGTAACGACTGAAAGAGATCAATTTCATAATTACTATGGACCTGCTGCATTACTGCAGCCAGCCGTTCCAATCCCGCGCCAGTATCGACCGAAGGTTTGGGTAAGGGAATCATGGATCCGTCGGCTTTACGCTCGAACTGCATAAAAACCAGGTTCCAGATTTCGACATAGCGGTCACCGTCTTCATCAGGACTGCCCGGAGGGCCACCTTCAACATCGGGACCATGATCATAGAAAATTTCAGAACAAGGACCACAGGGGCCGGTGTCCCCCATCGCCCAAAAATTGTCTTTTTCTCCCATTCGTGTGAAACGACTCGGGTCAATATTCATTTCATCAAGCCAGAGAGCAGCAGCTTCGTCATCATCTTCAAATACCGTGACCCAGAGTTTTTCCGCCGGCAGCCCTAATTCGACTGTCAAAAATTCCCAGGCATATTGGATAGCTTCGCGTTTAAAATAGTCGCCGAATGAGAAATTACCCAGCATCTCGAAAAAGGTATGGTGGCGAGCGGTATAGCCAACATTCTCCAAATCATTGTGTTTGCCGCCGGCACGTACACAGCGCTGAGAAGTAGTAGCACGATTGTAGGAACGCTTTTCGTCTCCGAGGAAAGTATCTTTGAATTGCACCATACCTGCGTTGGTGAACAGCAAGGTCGGATCATTTCCAGGCACGAGCGGACTGCTCGAAACCACTTCATGGTCCCGTGCTGCAAAGAAGTCTAAAAACTTCTGACGTATTTCCGCACTTTTCATCTCAGTCCTGAAAATTAATGAGGTTGGTAAACCCACCAACCAACTCAAAAAAGCAGGCGATTATAGCGCTTACTGCGCTGAATTTGCAGGATTTTTAGCTTTCGCCTTCTTTTTCCTCATCCGTTGTTAGTAAGGAGTTTTCGGGTAGATTGAAGGCAAGAGGCCCGAAAGTTTTATCGACGGGTACCCGCAGCCGCCCATCACTGGAAAGAACAATTGCGATGGGTCGGGTATGGGGAAAATGGCTCAGGATAATAGTGACGATAATTAAGAATGGCACACACAAAAACATTCCAGGAATGTCCCAAATGTACCCCCATAAAGCCAGATTCAACAAAATTACGATTGGGCTCAAATTGAATGATGAACCCATCAAGCGCGGCTCGAGAATATTGCCGATACATACCTGGATTACTCCAATGCCACTCAAGACCATTAGAAACAGGGTATAACCATCGAACTGAGCCAAGGTAATTAACGCTGGGAAAATTGTGGCTACGATGGATCCTACAGTAGGAATGAAATTTAGCAGGAAAATAATAATGCCCCAGACTCCAGCGAAATCTACATCCATAACGCGTAAAAAGATGTAGCTCAATATACCTGTCATGGAACTTGTAAATACTTTAATAGAAATGTACTTCTGAATGTCGTCCCTGATGCGCTCGATGATTGTGTTAACGTCACCCTCTTTCTCTGGATTTGCGACTAATGCAGAAATTTTTTTGCTGAAATGCCCCTGCTCTAAAAATAAGAAACCAAGATAAATCAGAATTAGACCACCGCTTGCCAGAATGCTGGTAAGAGTTGCTGCAACTGACGCTGCATAACTGGGTATATTAATCCAACCCGATAACAACTGGCCAAAACTTTGGCCTTCAAATTCGTTTACATCGAAGAAAGAGAATGCCTGCAAACGTGTGGCGAGGTTTTCCTGATAAATCGGGGCAACTTCTAAAACATCGTCCACGTTGGAACTTAAGAAATTAACCAATAACCAAATAAGTCCAATGAAAGTTAGAAATGAGGCAACTGTACAAACCGGCCTAGGGGGACTAAATGTTCCTATTTTAATCCGCGAAAACGAATTGCCTAGTGTGATGATAAGGTACCAAAGCACAATAGCTATGACTAAGGGCAGTAATAAATCCTTACCTATAAATAGAAGATAGAAAATAAGTACGACGAATATTGCCGCGGCCGTATAGTTAACAATTTTTGACACTTCTACAATCCTCCAGCAATTGCTTTTTGCTATCTTTCGGCGAAATCACCCGTTGTTACAACGCGCTTCAACAATGAGAGCTAGGATGCAATTTTTAGAGCTTTTTATATAGGGCGAATAATTTAAAAAGAATATCACATTTTCCATACCCCTCACTCATTAGTCTAAGGCATGAAAAGATCTTACAAGGCATCCTTAAATTCATATAGAAAATTGTATGATAATGCTGGCGCAGTTGTTCAAAATGAATAACAACCGGTGAAGGCGTAATCGCGAGTGTTTATACCGGTATTCAAAACTCCTTGCGATGCCCTGATCCAATTAAATTAGTCATTAATGACTTAAACCTTTACGAAGAGCAAAAGCTTCGAGCTAAGCAATTTCTCAAGGAATTCAAAACAGATTGATTATTGAAAAGTTTAAAACTTTATATTGATTCGAATGCTTCAGCGACTATGCCAGGCGTAAGAATCTGAGGGAGAATTACCGGTGCTTTACTGCTGTCACCAGGGTATAGAACATACAGAGGAACCGATGGGCGATTAAACCGTTCCAGTACTGCTGATATTTCAGGGTCCTCGTTAGTCCAATCACCTTTCATGTAAGTAATATCGTTGTCCGCCATGGCCTGCTGAACCCGCTCAGTCCCAAGAGTGGTTTGCTCATTGGCTAGACAAGTAATACACCATGCTGCGGTCATATTTACAAATACTGGACGTCCATTTGCCTGCAATTCATTGAGTCTAACAGTGCTAAAAACTTCGTAATTCTGAGTAGGATTGCCTTCTTCATCTAATTGCACAATGTCTGCCGTTGCAACCGTTTGCATGAATGGGGACTGAGTTAAATAAATCGCAATAGCAAAAGTACCTATTCCCACAGCATAATTCGCACTGCGTAAGATTGGACCCATGGTGAAGCGGCGTTGATACAACCATGCGGCGAAAGAAAATAAAACACAGGTTGCCAATACTAATGACATGCCCATGACACCAACCTGGTTACCTAATACCCAGAGGAAGAACAACGCGGAAGCATATAGAGGGAATGCCATGAATTGCTTGAAGGTTTCCATCCACGGACCAGGCTTTGGCAAGTAACGGAACAACGCTGGTACGAATGAGAGCATCAGAATTGGTAACGCCATACCAAATCCAAGGGATACAAATACCAGCATTGCTACTACCCAAGACTGAGAAAGAGCAAAACCGATTGCCGGCCCCATAAAAGGCGCCGTGCAAGGAGTTGCAACTGTTGTGGCTAACACGCCGGTAAAAAATGAACCCTTGTATCCACCTTTTGTGGTGAGCCCACTTCCGGCACTCATTAGGCTGGTACCAATCTCAAATACTCCCGATAAGCTTAATGCCATCAGGAAGAACAGGTAAACGATAAAAGCCAGGAACCATGGCTGTTGAAATTGGAAAGCCCAACCAATGGCTTCCCCGCCGGCACGTAATGCGATGAGCACACTTGCAAGAACAACAAAAGCAACGATGACTCCAGCGGTGTAAGTAATTCCATCCATCCGCTGCTTAAACTGAGTCTCACCGATGTTATTGGCAAAACTAAGTGCCTTAATTGAAAGCACTGGGAAAACACAAGGCATCAAGTTGAGAATCATGCCACCCAAAAAGGCAAACAACATATAGAGCAGGATACCGCCACTACCTTGACCATTGCTCCTATCGCTATTTGCCGCAGCTAATGGTGTTATAGTTGTGAGGTTTGCATCTGCTGCCGGGTTTACAAAATCATAAGCTGTACGTGCACCAGTTACGTCTTCTAAAACTAATACGCCATACACTCCACTAAGATCTGTCAGCATGCGTCGCGGTTGCTGATGAGTTATCTGCAGTAAATTCTGCTGAATGGTGACATCACGTAATGGTCCAGGCTTGATGACGCGGCGCTGTTCAGGAAAGAACCACGCATCAGTATAGTTTGCAAACAATGGCTCAGGGGAATCAAAACCGAGACTTACTCGCTCACCTGCAACCGCAATAATAGATTTAATATTGTGATCAGCGAGGGGTAATTTCTCACGGGTGGTGTTAAACATTTCTGTAGCAACCGCATCGTACTCAGCAACTTCTGCAACAGGCAAGCTGAGACTTAATCTTTGCTCACCCGGAATACAAATCTGTTCACAAACATTCCAGTAAGCCAGCGCACTTAGCTCTACTGTATCGCCTACATAGTTTTCGGGAATAGTTATCGAAATTGGAAGCAGTATTTCTTCTTCGTAACCGAAATTCACCAGATCAGTTTCGTAGAACGGCAGCCAGTGAGGTGCGGGGAATTGCAACTCACCTATTTGAGTTCCCTCCGGCGCTTCCCATTCGGTCAAGTTGGTAGGTTCGCCACTATCCCCACCCATCTTCCAATAGGTATGCCAGTGTTCTGCAGGATCGAGTCGCAGCCCTAACCAGGCAGTCTTGCCGGGAACGATGTTTGTTGTTTCTGCAATAAACTCAACTTCGATACTGTGATCCCAGGCAATGTTAGTTAAGCGTGGCGCAATATCATATGCGCGCCAGGAGCCGTTATCATCGATAAGTTTTAGAGTTCCAACTAATTCATTTAAGCCTGCAGGATGTCGGCGATGTTGTTCAGTGGATATTTGAATTCTGTCACCATCGATCATCACTTTGCGATAAGGCGCATACTTCATTATGCGCCTTTCAGTCGGAAAGAAGTAAGCTTCGTCGACGTTTTCAAACTCTCCATTTAAGGCTTGTGCCATGACATTCACTTTGCCATCATGCACATTAAACTGAGTTAAAAGACTATGTTGATCTAATGAAGCAGGAGTTAATTCTCTGCTTTCTGCAAAACCCGCTACCCATCTCTCATCAATTTCTAACGCTTCACCAACAGGAAGCGAAAGAGAAAATATCGCATCTCCTGGTATGCAAATTTCTTCACAGACTTGCCAATCAATTTTAGTGGTTAGATCAAAAGTGGATTGATCATAATCAGCAGGAACACTAATAGGCAACGGCAAAAATACTTCACGCTCGTAGGTGAAGGTAACCAGTTCACTGCCAAGGAATGGAGTCCATTTTGGAATAGGCCAGACTATGTCGCCTACTACAGTTCCTTCCGGAATATCCCATTCGCTGGTGAAAGTTTCGACACCACTATCACCGCCAAATTTCCAATAGGTATGCCAGTGTTCGATTGGTTCCAGTCGGATGCCCAGCCAGAAGGTTTCCCCGGGAACGACATTCGTCGTTTCCGAAACCAACTCAACTTCTATCTGATCAGTACTATGAACTTGCCCATAGCTGCTCGTAGCTACGACAATAAATATCATAAATATCAGTATTTTATGTAAAACTTTCGACATTTTGGATTCCCGTTGAACTAGGGCAGATTTTACTCGCTACCGCAGGTTCAGACTGTGCCAAAAGGTAACAAATAATGCATATTACTGTCATGCCAATTCATAGACAGTTTCGGCATTTCCATGGTTTCTCTGAAGGGAATTTAGGCCGAAGGGGCCGCGCCGATTCCTAGCATTAAAAGACCTAATTCAAGGAAATTTCGCGTAACGATTTGGCTGTCTCAATTCGAGCTTTTAGGTGCTCGCTAATATTTGTTCCACCATTAGCTGTAAGTTAACTACTCCGCGAAATTCGTTCACTGACATCCGATAGGCAATTTCTATTTCGCCTACTGATTCCGCTGGCCAGTCTTCTTTGGAAACATTAAATGCAATCGCATCAATAGATCGCTGGGAATCCTGCATTGGGCTTAACACCATTTTTAAATGACGCTCACCGACTCTTCTTTGTTGAACTAGGTTAAATCGGCCATCAAAAAGTGGTTCTGGAAATTTCTGACCCCATGGCCCTGCCTCATCGATAGCAGTGGCGGTTTCTAAGGTAAACCACTCAGACTTAACCATACCGTCACTGAGAATCTTTGCCTGTAATTGATCATCAGAAAGTAAAGCAGCTGCCTCTGCAGTAAAAGCCTTCTGAAATTCTTCAAAGTTATTTAAGTCAAGACTAAGACCCGCTGCCATGGAATGGCCACCAAACTTAGTGATTAATCCTGGATTCTTAGTGGCAACAGCATTTAGCGCATCACGAATATGAAAGCCTTGCACTGAACGAGCCGAACCTTTTAATTCAATCGATTCTCCAAAATTCCCATCAACTCGTGCGAAAGCGATAACCGGACGGTAATACTTATCTTTAATTCTCGATGCCACAATACCAACCACACCTTGATGCCAGCGTTCATCGTATAAACAGATGGCAGCAGGTAGTGACGCCTCTTCTAAAGATAGTTCGTTCAGCACGGCAAATGCCTGATCCCGCATCTCAGTTTCAATCTGTTTTCGATCCTGATTCATTCCATCCAGTTGCAGCGCCAGTGAATGCGCTCGGCTGGCGGATTCTGCTAATAAACACTCAATACCAATTGACATATCTTCCAATCGTCCGGCTGCATTGAGTCTCGGACCAAGACTAAAACCAAGGTCACTAGCACTGAGACGATATGGCTGTCTATTGGCCACCTCTAACAAGGCAGATATACCTGGGCGAGTATGACCGATGCGTATTCGCTTCAATCCCTCATCAATCAAGATGCGATTATTTCGATCCAAGGCAACTACATCCGCCACAGTGCCAAGAGCAACCAGATCTAATTGCAATGCAAGATTCGGCTCTTTGATCTTGTTTTCTTCAAACCAATTTATTTCTCGTAGCTGTGATCGTAATGCCAGCATCACGTAGAAGATAACGCCAACGCCGGCTATACATTTACTAGCGAAAGCACAATCAGCTTGATTAGGGTTAACAATTGCCTGGGCTTCTGGTAATTCGTCTGGCGCAATATGATGATCGGTAATTAGGACTTCGATACCTGAACCATTTGCTGCCCTTACCCCTTCGATACTGGAAATCCCGTTATCAACTGTTATAACCAAGTCAGGCTTTTTGTGTTTAGCGAGCTCAACTATCTCAGGAGTTAATCCGTAACCAAACTGAAAACGATTCGGCACGATGTAATCGACATACTTAGCACCCATCTGGCGTAAAGCATTCATAGCCAGCACGCAGCTGGTTGCTCCATCAGCGTCAAAGTCTGAAACGATTACAATGCGTTTTTTATTTTGTAGACAATCGAGCAACAAACTGACCGCCTTATTCATGCCCTTAAAACCATCAGGCGGTAAGAGGTTAGATAAGCCCAGTTCAAGCTCATCTGAGGATTGAATGGAACGTTTTCTATAGACTTGTTGTAGTAAAGGATGAACGGAATCAGCGAAACTGAGATCTGAATTACTTGCTCTGCGCTGAATCAGCATGGGCTTTGGCAATCAGATCTCTGCTTTAATAACATCTGTTACTTCACTGAGATCGTTGGCAACGACGGTGTAGCTCTCTTCCCGCTCAAACAAATCCGCTAGATGTTGCGGAAGTTCTGGATTATCCAGCCCGGCTGCAGCAATGGCTTCTGCAAATTTAGCCGGGTGCGCTGTAGCTAAAGTAATCATTGGTATTTCAGTGTTACCTCTAATCTCACGGCATATTCGTGCGGACATTAAACCTACCGCTGTATGAGGATCTAACAGCTTGCCATGATCCCTGAATACTTCAGCAATGACAGAACAGGTAACCTCATCGTCAACACTGGCGCTATCGAAACAATCCTTAACAGATTGCCACCGTTCATTAGACACGCTCAAGGTTTCCTTACCAAAACGAGACATGAATGCTGCGAGTGCGGCACCGTCGCGATTGAATAGATCGAACAAATACCGCTCGAAATTCGAAGAAACCAGAATATCCATGCTTGGGGAAAATGTTTTAGTAAGATCCGCTATTGAATATTCGTTGTTACTAATAAACCGGTGAAGAATGTCATTCTTATTAGTGGCAACAATTAGCCTGTCTATTGGAAGCCCCATACGTTTTGCAAGATATCCCGCATAAATGTCTCCGAAATTCCCGGTAGGCACAGAAAAAGAAACCTTCCGTTGTGGACTGCCTAGTTTTAAGGCCGCATAAAAATAGTAAACGATCTGCATGAGTATGCGGGCCCAGTTAATAGAATTAACCGCTACTAATTGCCGATCATCTGGTAAGAAAGATTGATCTGCGAAGGCTGCTTTTACGATACGTTGACAGTCATCAAAGTTTCCTTTTAAAGCTAGGTTAAAAACATTATCACCCGCCACCGTGGTCATCTGCTTGCGTTGCACATCAGATACCCTCTGATAAGGGTGTAAGATAAATATGTCGACATAGTCAGAGTGTCGACAGCCTTCTAAAGCAGCCGAACCTGTGTCGCCGGAGGTGGCACCTAAGATTACAACTTTTTGTTGATTCTTCTTTAAGACACAGTCCAACATTCTGCCCAGCACTTGCAAGGCAAAATCTTTAAACGCAAGAGTTGGGCCGTGAAATAGTTCAAGTACATACTCGTTCTCGCCTAGTTGAGAAATAGGGGCTACGTCAGGATGATCGAACTCTTGATAACTGGCATCGATGATGTCTTTTAGTTCTTGTTCAGGAATCGCGCCATCAATGAAAGGAGTGACAATCTCGAACACCAAGTCTGAATAGCTTAAATCCTTCCACTGCTCCATTTGTTCAGTGGAAATAAAAGGTAGACTTTGTGGCACATAGAGTCCACCGTCTGGAGCCAGCCCAGTCAGCAAGACTTCTTCGAAACTTTGGGGATCGCAACTACCGCGTGTGCTTACATATTTCATGGTTTGTTCTTAGCACTAAGTCGCCTCACCGTGAAATGGCTCTACCCGAATGCGATTGATCTTACCAGTTACGTCATCTAATACTTCAATCGCCGCTATAGCCTGGTTTAGCTGTTTCTCTTCCGCTGTATGGGTAAGAATTATTATTGGAACCGTTTCACTAATTGCTTCTTTCTGAATAACTGCTTCAATACTTATGTCATGATCTTGAAGAACCGAAGATATCTTCGCCATCACCCCTACACGATCCACAGCTGGAATTCTTAGATAGTATTCTGCTTCAATATCTTCAATGTCTACGACTGGAATTTCCTCATCCATCTCCCAATAGCCTAAAGCTGGATAAACTGGAGCTTGAGCGCCGCTGTTTAAATGGCGAGAAAGATCCATTAGATCTGCCACAACAGCTGACGCAGTGGCTTCGGCACCGGCACCTGCGCCGTTATAAAGCGTTGCGCCGACTTTGTTACCGTGGACTAAGATTGCATTACCCACTCCACCGACACTGGCCAATAAACGAGATTTAGTAAGCAGTGTAGGATGCACTCGCATCTCAATACCTTTGCGGGAGCGGCGAGCAATACCTAAGTGCTTTATGCAATAACCCAGTTCATCAGCATAACTAATGTCCTCTGCTGTAATGTGGTTTATTCCTTCGGTATAAGTTTTACCAAATTGAAGGGGAATACCAAACGCTATGGACCCCATGATAGTTAGCTTATGAGCAGCATCTATGCCTTCGACATCGAAAGTAGGATCCGCCTCGGCATAACCGAGTTTTTGGGCTTCTGCTAACACATCTTCGAACTGGCGTTGCTTTGACGCCATCTCTGTCATAATGAAGTTACCAGTGCCATTAATGATTCCTGCCAACCAGTTGATGCTGTTTGCTGCCAGCCCTTCCCGAAGCGCTTTAATAATTGGTATGCCGCCGGCAACACTACTTTCATAAGCAAGCACGACTTTATTGTGTTGGGCGATCTCGAAAAGCTCATTCCCGTGTTCAGCAATTAATGCCTTGTTTGCAGTCACTACATGTTTGCCGTTGGAAAGAGCCTGTTTTATGACTTCTAATGCAGGATCATAACCACCGATGGTCTCAATAAGAATATCGATGTCTGCATCATTTACTACATCGAATACATCGGTGCTTACCGCCTCAATTCTATGAAGGTCTTTTCCATCGAGAGTTCTGGTGGCAATACGAACGACTTTAATATCACTGCCAAGCCGTCTTCTAATCTCGTCTCCATTATCTTTGAGCAAAGCGAGGGTGCCTGCGCCGACTGTTCCCAATCCACAAATACCAATATTCAAAGTTTTATTGACTGCTTCGCTCAACTGCCACTTCCTTCAAATGACTGAGTTCAAAATCAGCCTTGCTAAACAAACCGCGGATTATACTGGAATTAGTCTATAAACTCAGTGACTCTAGCACCTCACTCCAACTCTACCGGACACCTTAAGAGTATAGCGGGAATAAAAAAGCCCGCTAGTTGCGGGCTTTTTGAATCTTGCATAGAGTTAGTTGATATTTAGCATAGCTACTAATCTCTCCACATCCATGTAGCCCGGTATCACTCTGCCGTCGGGAAAAATTAAAGCCGGGGTTCCGGAGATGCCTATCTGATTGCCTAGCTCATAATGAGTCATGACTGGTGTTTCGCATTCTCGCTCAGGTAAATTTTGACCGTTCTTTGCTTGAGTTAAAGACCTGTGACGATCGTCAGAGCACCACACAGAAATCATCTTGTCATAAGAACCCGCTGCTTCACCACCGCGCGGATAGGCCAAGTAACGAATCTGAATTCCTCTTGCCAATAGGTCTTCCATGTCACGATGCAGCGCCCGGCAATAAGTGCAATCCACATCAGTAAAAACAGTTAGAGTTGCCTGCACTTCAACATCAGGGCTAAAGATAATCATTTGGTCTTCCGGAATATTGGCAACACGCTCCATGGTTCGAATTTGACGCGTACCGGAAGACAAATTCATTAAACCGGCATCAGTGGTTTGATACATATCACCAGCAAACAGAAAATCGCCGGAAACATCGCTGTAGAGTAACTCGCCGGTGTCTAATTCCACTTCAAAGATATTTTCCAGCTGAGTATCTTTTATTCCTAAAATTTTCAACTGCCCTTGTGATGCAGTCACGATAGCCGCCTCAAGTTTGTCGTGCAAAGCCTGCGGACCCCGCAAAGTCCTGCGCCTGAGCAGGGGGGGACAGTGGAGCCATTACGATTAAGAAGAATAATCGAGTAGCGAGTGTTTTCATCTTCAATCTCCAGGAGTACTGGTTTGTGAGTCTATTGCGTTTTACCATCGAAAAGAAGACCGGATAGGAGTCAAAGCAATTCACTTTTGTTATAAATTGTGACGATTGAACCCAGCTTTAGAGGGATTTTCCGGAACTATAGGAATGTTCTTCTCCGCAAGGAAAAGAACAAAAGAAAGTACCAGAATGCTGCTTTCTAGAGAATTGAATGGACGAATCAGATTACGCTTCTGATTTTTTATCCAACTTTTCAGAAATTCTGGCAGCTCGGCCAGTAAGTTCGCGCAGATAATAAAGCTTAGCCTGACGAACATCACCTCGTCGCTTCAGCTGAACGCTATCTACTATTGGGCTGTGATACTGAAAGGTTCGCTCAACACCAACACCATGGGAAATTTTTCGCACAGTAAAAGAAGAGTTCAGACCTCGATTTCTTCTTCCGATGACAACACCTTCAAATGCCTGTAGTCGTTCGCGCTCTCCTTCCTTAATCTTTACTTGTACAACTACAGTGTCACCCGGACCGAAGTCTGGCAGTTCTTTTGTCATCTGCTCTTCTTCAATCTTCTGGATGATTTTATTCTTGCCCATCTTTCTACTCCTGAATTCACCACACTTTTCAAGTCAATCGTGTGCCTGATATTCGTTTATAAACTGTTCGAGTAATTCTAATTGTTCCTGATTCAATTTTTTTTTATTAATTAAATCAGGTCGCTTTATCCAGGTCGCTCCTAAGCTCTGCTTGAGAGACCAGGTTTCAATTGCTGCATGGTCCCCACTTAAGAGAACTTCAGGTACTTCCCGGCCATCATATTCCTGCGGCCTTGTGTACTCAGGACAGTGCAGCAATCCATTGTTAAAACTGTCTTGTTGAACTGAATCCTCATCACCGAGCACGCCCGGTTGAAAACGGATCATGGCATCGATTAATGCCATCGCGGCCAACTCTCCGCCGCTTAGTACGAAATCGCCAATAGAAATTTCTTCATCGATTTCACTTTCAATAACTCTGTTATCGATTCCCTGATAACGCCCACAGACTAGAACCATGCTCTGTCTTGTAGCTAACTTAACAACGTCATCATGCTGAATGGGTCTGCCTTGGGGAGACAGATAGACTACTTTGCGACTCCCTTTCTCTTCCCCTAGCCTTTGCTTCGCTGCTTGAATCGCAGCAATTAATGGCTCCGTCTTCATCAGCATGCCCGGTCCACCACCAAATGGTTTATCGTCTACTGAGCGATGCTTATCTTTTGCATAGCCTCTCGGATTAAAGTAATTCAGTACTACTATCCCTTCTTTTACTGCTCTACCGCTAATTCCCCAATCCGTTAACGCAGAAAACATTTCTGGAAACAGGGTGACTACATTGAGTTTCATTGCGCTCACCTGTGGCTAAGGGGTATAGCTCTCCCTATTCCAAATAGTCTGCTTCCCAATTGACCAAAATCTTCCCTGTTTTGGTATCGATTTTCTTAATTACTTCTTCCTTGATATAGGGAATCAGTCTTTCTCTG
This sequence comes from Pseudohongiellaceae bacterium, assembly GCA_045565735.1. Lineage (GTDB taxonomy): Bacteria > Pseudomonadota > Gammaproteobacteria > Pseudomonadales > Pseudohongiellaceae > UBA9145. The sequence goes on along the minus strand of JBJLER010000036.1, from coordinate 17,925 downwards.
TCATCAATACTTTCACCGGTGGGCTGAACTACCAATACATCGTTGGCACCAGTCTCAAGAAGTCTCTCTAGTTTTCCAAAGAGCTGTCCTTCTTCATTTATTACTTCCAAGCCTTCCAACTCATACCAGTAAAAACTTCCAGTTTCTAAACTTGGTAAGTCTTCAGAATTTACTGTTAGTTCGATACCAGTCAGCTTCTTTGCTTCTTCAGGATCGTCGTATCCCGGAAAATGTACTATCAGATCGTTTGCTTGTTGCTTGTGCTGATCGATTTCCAACATCTGCCAGGCTTCTTCGATTTCTGCAAAAAATTGAGAATAGTCGAGAATATTTTCTGGTGGTGTAGTAAAGGAATTTAATTTGAGCCAGCCTTTAATGCCGTGAACCTTGCCAATCTGACCCAGCACCACCCACTTTATTTCTATTTCCGCGCTCATTGATAGTCGCAGTTTTAGATGGGACTGTTAAGCTTCTGTGGTAACGGCGGCAGCAGCATCTTTGACAAGGTTTGAAACGCGAGGGCTAATTTGTGCTCCCTGATTTTGCCAATAGGTCATACGCTCAAGGTCCAATCGCAATCGTTCTTCCTGACCCCGGGCCATTGGGTTAAAAAATCCAATGCGCTCGATGAAGCGGCCATCTCTAGACTTGCGACTGTCACACACAGTGATGTGATAAAAAGGCTTCTTTTTAGCACCACCACGCGACAAGCGAATCGTCACCATAAATAAATTCCTACTTATAATTTCGGGTTTCTACTAGGTTCGGACACCTTTTAAGCGCCATTAGCCCCGAGTATTTGAGCCCCGACATAAAAAGGCGGGTATCATAAGGCAATTAGCCGCTTTTTGGAAGTGCAATGACAGCTATTTCGAGATGCGGAAATACCCGATTTATGCGGGTTGCGAGCAATGTTCAAGGGGAGCGAGACCGTCTAATTCTTAGCTAGAATCTAGGGGGTTTTCCTTTAGGAAATGGCGGCATTGCGCCACCACCGGGCCCCTGCCTACCTCCGAGTCCTCGCATCATGTTGGCCATATTACCACCCTTCATCTTTTTCATAAGTTTTTGCATCTGTTTGTGCTGCTTTAGCAGTCGATTCAGGTCTTGAATCTGGGTTCCTGAACCCTGTGTTATGCGGCGTTTGCGGGAACCGTTAAGAATATCGGGATTCACCCGCTCGCGCATGGTCATGGAATTAATGATGGCTTCCAAGCGGCAGAATTGAGAATCATCCGCCATCCCGGCTGCACCTGGTGCCAAGGCACCCATACCCGGCATCTTATCCATGATGCTGGCAACTCCTCCCATGTTTTTCATCTGAGCAAGCTGTTCTTTGAAATCTTCCAGATCAAATCCGCGACTTTTTTAATTTTCTTGGCAAGTCGCTCCGCCTTTTGCTTATCGACTTTCTTCTCGGCTTCTTCGATTAGGGATAGTACATCTCCCATTCCGAGAATTCGTGAAGCAATTCGATCGGGGTAAAAAGGCTCCAGAGCATCAGTCTTCTCACCCACACCTATAAACTTAATTGGCTTGCCGGTAATATGCCGAACTGAAAGTGCGGCACCACCTCTAGCATCACCGTCTGCCTTGGTCAGCACAACACCGGTGAGCGGCAATCCATTGTTAAACGCTTTGGCGGTATTGGCTGCATCCTGACCAGTCATGGCGTCAACAACAAACAAAGTTTCGATAGGATTCAATTGGTCATGCAACGCCCGAATCTCATTCATCATTTCTTCATCGACCGCGAGCCGACCTGCAGTATCAATAATTAACACATCAACTAATTTGCGCTTGGCCTCCGCCTGCGCTGCCGCAGTTATGTCAGTTGGTGATTGTGAATCATCGCTTGCGAAGAACTCGACGCCTACATCTTTCGCCAAAGTTTCCAATTGCTGAATCGCTGCCGGTCGATACACGTCAGCAGAAACAACCATTACGGATTTCTTAGCTTGCTCTTTTAGAAACTTGGAGAGTTTTGCTACTGTGGTTGTTTTACCAACGCCTTGCAAACCAGCCATCAAGATAATCGCCGGTGGGGTTGTTTTTAGATCCAGCTCTGCGTTGGCTGAACCCATAATCGCTTCGAGTTCTGCCTGTACTACTTTGATAAAAGCCTGGCTAGGAGTAAGGCTCTTGGTAACTTCCTGTCCAACTGCACGCAAGCTTACGCGATCTATAAATTCTTTGACTACAGGAAGAGCGACATCAGCTTCCAACAATCCACGCCGGACTTCCCGTAACGCTTCCTCAATATTGTTTTCGGTGAGGGTCGCCTTACCGGCTATCTTGCGAAAGGTTCCCGCTAATCTTTCTGTTAAGCTATCAAACACAATTTAATTCTACCTGATTCAATAAGCGGCGAATTATAGCCAATTCAGAGGGCCTAAACCATTTGCTACAATACTGAATTTGCTGCCTACTGAAGGAGACAAAATTGAATAAAATATCGCTTCAACCGATAGTAGGTATATGCGAAACTCAATAGTCTAACTCGCTTAGTTCTTATGCCAGTCACTGTAATTTCAGGATTATTTGCTGTTTTCTGCTACTTGATGGGCTCTGTCTTTCAAGGCTTGAATTTCACCTCAAATAAAGATACCAAATCCAAGGTTTTTGCTTTCGGTGCTGTCGCTGTAATTGCCCATGCTATTAGTGCGTATGGAGTAATTCGCACAACCAATGGTTATCACTTCGGCTTTTTTGAAATTTCTACTTTAATTGCCGTTTCCATCTCACTATTAGTTTTACTCAGCAGCATTAGAAAACCCTTAGACAATTTGTTTCTCGGTCTTTTTCCACTGGCAATAATTACCATTATTGCTTCGCTAACTATTCGTAGTGATTCTCCAACAACAAGCCTCGGTTTAGGTCTGGCCATCCACGTATTAATTTCTATATTGGCCTACAGCTTTATTACTATTGCGGCGGTGCAAGCCGGATTTCTTGCTTACCAAAATCATCAGCTGAAGAATCATCAAGCAGGCGGCTTAATTTCTAAGTTCCCTCCTCTGCAAGACATGGAAGCATTTTTGTTTGAGCTATTGTGGGCAGGTCAATTATTACTCAGCTTAGGAATTGTTGCGGGATTAGTTTTTATGGACGACATTTGGGGCATAGATGGCGTTATTCATAAAACATTTTTCTCAGTGTTGGCCTGGATTGTTTTCGCAGTCTTACTCTGGGGACGGCATCAACAAGGCTGGCGCGGAATTACTGCTATTCGTGGCACTCTGACAGGATTCGGCCTGCTTATCATCGGGTTTTACGGTTCAAAATTCGTGCTCGAATACATCATTGGCTAATACTCACAATCGCTTGTGATTTTTCCATCCAACCTATTAAGGCGCTTATTTCAATTTTCACCTAAGCGTAAAAATCGCAAGCAACAGTTATCTGCAGAGTAAAGATGCGCGAATCTGTCATTTAATGGTCTCGCAAAATTTTAGTATCCATGCTCATCACTTCATCCAGTGCCAAAAACCTTCTAGAGTGAATTGAATCTACTGCCGCATTCCCGCTCTTAACAGCAAGAGCCATTTTAGATGGGCCGCTCACTTCAATTTGCCAACATTGCCAAAGTGACGCATCGTCATTATGACCCTCGGCAAAATTTATCAGTACTCTGTATTCGGAAGGAAAACTGTAACTGAACTGCCGCAGAGGAATCGCTAAACCTAAACCACAAGCCTTAATATAAGCTTCCTTTAAGGTCCACAATTCATAAAAACGTGTGAGCTGATCGGCTTCCGGTAAAGCCAGTAACTCTTCCGCTTCTGTAGGTGAAAAATAACGGTCGGCAATCTTAACCACACGCCGTGGTTTATTGCTGGATTCGATATCTACACCGATACCTGCATGGGCTGAAATTGCCAAGACTAATCGTTCACTGGAATGCGACAAGTTAAAAAACAGAGGTTGTGCTTGTTGCGATGAAATTATGGAAGGTTTTCCGTATTCATTTTCTTCAAATTTCCAGTCCTGCGGTTCAATCTCTGCATATTTACTTAAACTATTGCGAATCAACATTCGGCCTAATAGAAATTGCTTGCGATGATAATCATAGGTATAGCGATGGTAGCGTTTAGTTTCGGACTCTGTCAGCCAAGATAGACAATTCGATTCCAACTCAGGACCATCAAACTCAGCCTGATTTGCATGCCAGAGATGAATTTCGTTTTGGGGCAAGCTCAACATCTAAGAATCCAACTCTAAAACACAATGAAGTTGCTTACGTGCAATTTGATTTTCAGTAGGGCGAGCGAAAGCATTGTTTACATAACGAATGTTTTCTAATTCTACTGATTGATTGACATGACTGTGGCCATAAATATGAATATCGGGATTTAATTGTTTTACCTGCTCACCTAACGAATCGCTGCCTAGTACCGGATAAATTCGTCTGTAATCCTCAGGAATATAAGAAGGCATAACATCTATTCTCGGGAGAAAATGCGAATAACTAATTACTACTTCGTTTAAAATATCCAGTTGTTCTCGATTCAAGCATAGAAAATGATCGTTAACATCCGCACAGCTTTCCAGATGGGCCGGCCATGAGCAGGCTCTGAAATCGCGCCAGGCTAGTGTAAGATGCCTATCCGGCTGACCAAAGGAAAAGTCATACCAGCTGAATAAAGGCACAATACTGAGCTGTTCGTAATGCGTCGTCCTTAATTTTACATCGAGGGAGTCACAAAGCTCCCTCACCGCTTCAAATTTTTCGAGAGAACAGTTGAGTTTGTCATTCTCTACCCAGAGCTCATGGTTACCAGGAATGAAATGCACTGCCTTGAATTTAGATTTGAGAGAATTAAGCACCCGAATAAGGTCTTCAAGATTATGACTGACATCGCCGGCTAGAACCAAGATATCCTCTAGATAGGCAGTAGAGTTCAGTGACAATATCCAGTCCATATTTTCTGGGTAATCCACGTGCACATCGGAAACCGTATAAACTTTCATTGCTGAATTTAATCCAAACTTAGTCTCTGTTTCTGAATGAACGAAATAGTAGCATCTGATCAGGCTTTCATAGCAGCTTTGTTTTACCAGAAAACTTGTAGCTGAAATAAGGAGAAATGAGATGGGGCCAATTATTAAATGGCACGAGGTAATAAACACTAAGAATTATCAACTATTAGAAGAGATACTGGATGACACTGTGATTTTTTATTCACCTGTGGTGTTTACGCCTCAAAAAGGAAAAGAGATTACCAAAATTTATTTAGCAGCAGCGGCAAAAGTTTTTGAAGGTAATTCTTTTTCTTATGTAAGGGAGCTCATCAAAGAAAACGAAGCTTCACTGGAGTTTGAATTAGAACTGGATGGAATAAAAGTTAATGGAGTGGATTTAATAACATGGAATCGTGATGAAAAAATAACCGAGTTCAAAGTATTTATAAGGCCTTTACAGGGTGTGAATGCTTTACATCAGAAAATGAGAGCCATGCTAGAAAACATGGAAATTGGGTGAGGGTAACAATTGCCTACTCAGGCTTTTTCGAGCAAATTAATCTTTCAACTAGCCCGGTTGCAAATCTTAAAGATTAAATCTAAATTGAGGTACTCGCAGTAGGAGGTAAATTACATGAGTAACGAGACAGAGAGTAAATGCCCAGTAATGCATGGGGGTTTGACTAGTAATAGTGCTAGTGGTACATCAAATCGAGACTGGTGGCCAAATCAATTAAATTTAAACATTCTTCATCAGCATGATCAAAAATCTAACCCAATGGATGAAGATTTTGATTATCGAAAAGAGTTTAAAAAGCTTGATTATGAAGCTTTAAAAAAGGATCTAAATGATCTAATGACAGATTCACAAGATTGGTGGCCTGCAGACTATGGACATTACGGTCCTTTTTTTATTCGTATGACCTGGCATGCAGCAGGTACATATAGGACAGGCGATGGACGAGGCGGTGGGGGCACTGGTGCACAACGTTTTGCCCCATTAAATAGCTGGCCAGATAACGGTAATTTAGATAAGGCCCGAAGACTTCTTTGGCCCGTTAAGCAGAAGTACGGTAATAAAATTAGTTGGGCTGATTTAATAATTCTAGCGGGTAATGTTGCTATCGAATCAATGGGTGGTAAAACCTTTGGTTTTGGCGGAGGGCGACCAGATATTTGGGCTCCAGAAGAAGACATTTATTGGGGAGCTGAAGAAGAGTGGTTAGATAATAGACGTTACACAGGTGAACGGGACCTTGAAAACCCGCTTGCGGCAGTGCAGATGGGGTTAATTTATGTTAATCCAGAAGGCCCAGATGGAGTTCCAGATCCCCTTGCAAGCGGAAAGGATATTCGTGAGACATTTGGACGCATGGCGATGAATGATGAGGAAACAGTTGCGTTAGTTGCTGGCGGTCATACCTTTGGCAAAGCTCATGGTGCTGGCGACGCTGGTCTCGTTGGCGTTGAACCAGAAGGAGCTGCTCTTGAACAAATGGGATTTGGTTGGAAGAGTACTCATGCGTCAGGCCATGGAAGAGATACCATCACAAGTGGTTTAGATGGAGCTTGGACTGCTAATCCTACTCAATGGGATAATGGGTATTTTGACCTATTATTTGGCTACGAGTGGGAGCTGGTTAAAAGTCCTGCAGGTGCCAACCAATGGCATGCTATTAATCCAAAGGATGAAGATCTTGCTCCAGACGCAGAAGATGCATCAAAACGAGTCCCGACCTTTATGACAACGGCGGATATGGCTCTTCGTGAAGATCCAATCTATAAAGAAATTTCCAAACATTTTCATGAAAATCCAGATGAGTTTGCTGATGCCTTTGCTCGAGCGTGGTTTAAACTGCTTCATCGAGATATGGGACCGATTAGCCGTTACATGGGCCCTGAAGTTCCCAAAGAAGAGCTTATTTGGCAGGATCCCATTCCAGCAGGTAATAGCAACTATGATGTAGATGCTGTTAAATCTCGCATCTCAGAAAGTGGTTTAACTGTTCAAGAAATGGTTGAAACAGCTTGGGCTAGTGCCTCAACATTCCGTGGCTCAGATATGCGCGGCGGTGCTAATGGTGCTCGAATTCGTCTAGCACCGCAGAAAGATTGGGAAGCCAACAATCCAGAGCAACTTAGCCGCATTTTGGGCGTTCTCGAAGGAATAGCGACTGACTCTGGAGCATCCGTTGCAGATGTAATTGTTCTTGCCGGTAATGTTGGTATTGAGCAAGCAACGGGAGCGAATGTCCCATTTACTGCCGGACGCGGTGATGCTTCACAAGAGCAAACAGATGTAGAGTCATTTGACGTTCTGGAACCGGTTGCTGATGGCTTCCGTAATTATCAAAAGACAGAGTTTTCAGTTAGCCCAGAAGAGATGATGCTTGATAAAGCCCAATTGCTGGGGCTGACAGCTTCAGAAATGACAGTGCTGGTAGGAGGCCTAAGAGGATTAGGTATCAGTTCCAATGGTCATGGCATCTTCACTGATTCGCAAGATAAATTAACCAACGACTTTTTTGTTAATCTGCTCGATATGAGCGTAACTTGGGAATCCATAGGCAGTAATACCTACGAGGCAACGAATCGTTCTACAGCCGAAAAAGTTAGAACAGCGTCAAGAGTAGACCTTGCATTTGGCTCTAATTCTCAACTTCGAGCTATCTGTGAAGTTTATGGGGCTGATGATTCAAAAGAGAAGTTTGAGAAAGATTTTATTGCAGCCTGGAACAAGGTAATGAACCTGGACCGGTTTGACATTTCTTAATCTTTTTCTTAATTAAGTCTTATAAATGCGTATATGGGTATTGGCTTGGATGATCTTGTACCTCCAAGCCAATACTTTTTTTTGTTTATAACTTTGAATGACTTCCATCACACAATGGCTTTGTCGACGAGTGCTTGCACCCACAGAAGTAAACCGTTTTAGTATCTTCTGCTTCAAATTTGACTGGAACAAATGTTGAATCTTTATGCGAACCATCGCAGAAGGGTTGATTAGCGCTTCTGCCACAAGAGCACCAATAGTAAGATGCGCCACTTTCGACTTCTATAGCATATGGTGATTTTTGAACAATTATTGCTTCCATTATTATTTCCCTATTAGTTTCGACTTATAGAACCTTATCAAGAACCAATGTTTCACCTAGAATGAAAAGACAGCAAACGAAATTTTCATGGGTAATTACAATTGTTATATAGCATAAAAAAGGTATGTATGGATGCTGGATTCTCTATTTTTATAAAAACCAGAAGGGTAAGACACTTTGTAGGCTCAGATTTGAGAATTAGACAATTGATGATATCAATTAAACAGAGGGCTCAATTAGCTTCACAGATCTATGAGGTATTTGACCTAGAAATAGCTTTTTATGACCCTGGAATTAACCATTTCGGAATCGAGCCGGCTGAATACTTATGAAGTTTTGCCATCACTGTGCTGCGCCATTGGTTGTTCGTGTTCCTGAAGGCGATGATAAACCTCGCCATTGTTGCGATGACTGTGATGCTATTTTTTATCAGAACCCTAAGAACGTGGTCGGAACCTTGACTATACATGATGAGAAAGTTTTGCTCTGTAAACGAGCCATTCAACCTAGAGTTGGAAAATGGACTTTGCCCGCTGGCTTCATGGAAAATGGAGAATCCAGTCTCAATGGTGCAATCAGGGAGACCAAGGAAGAAGCCGGCGCCAATGTAATCGTAACTGACAATAGCCTGTATACCCTTTTCAATCTGCCAAACATTAATCAGGTATACATGTTCTTCCGCGCAGAGTTAGAAGACTTGGAATTTAATCCTGGCCCAGAATCTGAAGAAGTTGCTCTGTTTTCAGAGGGAGAAATTCCATGGGCTGAAATCGCGTTTCCGGTGGTTAAGAGCACCCTGGAACATTATTTTCAGGATTTAAAAAATAACCACTTCCCTGTGCGCATGTTCGATGTTCATCATACGGAAGATCGAACCATTACCACTCGACTCATAAGTCTTAGTGGCACATAAAAGATAGAGTTCTCTTTTATGTTAGCCCTAGTCTGTCGAAAAAACACTAGGTAATTTAATTGGTCTCACGATTTCATGGAAATACCATTCACAACTATGGCAATACGTTCCAGATCAAAGAAAGATTATTTCATTGCTTTCTAGAATAATCCCTCAGAATTGATTTTAGTTTTTAAAGGGCATTAAAAATTAGGATTTTAAATCGTAAATATACCAATTTTTGAGGTTTCCTTTTTTATGCTAAGGAAGTGGATACTTGGTGTTTCAGACGCAACTATTTACAGAATATCTCAAACGGCTAATGGTCGCGGTTAAGAAAAGCAAGTTCCTAGCAACTACGCTATCGATTCCATCCGAATTACACAAAAAGCCACTTCTTCATAAGGGTGAGAGGCCTTCATAGCTTCGACCACCGCCTGCAAGAATTGTTCTGCGCAAACTAATTCCACTTTATATTCCGTAACGGTTTCGATTTTGTCTTTTGTTCCTATAAACGGCTGACTGCCTTCCAAGGGCCGGTACTGTCCTTGTCCCAAAGTTTGCCAGGCACAGGCATCGTAATCGCCCACCCGCCCGGCACCTGCATCAAACATAGCAAGTTTGACCTGTTCGAGGTGAGACTCTGGTATGTAAATCTCAATTTTGAATAATACGTCACCCATTTATCAATCCAACCACTTGCGGGCGTTTCGAAACAAGCGAATACTCGGTGCGTCTTCAATCCAGTCCGCGGGATACCAGGAATTCTGGCTGGCGCGAAATACTCGTTCCGGATGAGGCATCATGACAGTAACTTTGCCATCTTTGCTGCAGAGACTAGCGATTCCCTCCGGTGAGCCGTTCGGATTCGCTGGATAATTGATCGCTACATTACCGTGATTATCAACATAGCGAACACTAATTAGGCCGCCTTCATCTAGCACTGCTTGATCTTCTGCACTCGCAAACAATGCGCGCCCCTCTCCATGAGCGACAGCCATTGGAAATTGCGAGCCAACCATATCGGAAAAAAATACAGAAGGTGAGTTTTCCACTTTCACTAGCGAAAAGCGGCCTTCAAACTGTTCAGAACGATTTCTTATAAACGCAGGCCAATTTTCTGCTCCTGGAATCAAATCCTTTAGCAGAGATACCATCTGACAACCGTTGCACACACCGAGCGTGAGAGTATTGGGATTTTCAAAGAATCTTGAAAAATTTCGCCGGACTTGTTCATTAAATAAAATCGATTTGGCCCAGCCCCCACCCGCACCCAATACGTCACCGTAGGAAAAGCCGCCGCAGGCAGCCACAACATTAAATTTATCCAGTGTGACTCGCCTGCTTATGATATCGGTCATATGCACATCGATAGCAGTAAAACGTGCCCGATCGAAAGCTGCAGCCATTTCTATCTGACCATTTACTCCCTGCTCTCTTAGCACAGCAACTTTTGGTTGAGCACCTACATTTATGTAGGGAGTTGTTATGTCCTCGTTTAAATCAAAGCCGAGAACAACATTCATGCCAGGGTCATCGGTCTGTAATATTTGATCGAACTCTTCTTTCGCGCAGTCAGAATTATCACGCATGCTTTGCATGTGGTAAGTAGTTTCCGACCAGGTACGCTGCAACTCGACACGACTACTACTAAAAAATTGTTCTTCACCAATACTGATATTAATTAAATCAGATTGATTCAACTTTCCAATAACATGGAAACAGGATTTTAGATGATGCTCTACCACCAAAGCAGTAACAGCTTCCAATTGCTCGTCGTTAACTTGAATCACAACACCGAGTTCTTCTGCAAACAAACTGGAAATAAATGAAGACTCTTCAGCCAACCCCTGTAATTGCAGCTCGACGCCACAATGGCCCGCGAAACACATCTCTGCAACAGTAGTAATCAAACCACCATCGGAGCGATCGTGATAAGCGAGGATTAAATCGTCTTGGCGACAACGCTGAATGAATGCAAACAGATTTTTTAAATCCACAGGATCATCAAGATCAGGCACTTCGGCATTTAATTGGCGATAAACTTGCGCAAGTGCAGATCCACCTAATCGGTTTTTACTATGGCCAAGATCAATAAACAACAAAGTGGACTGATTGCTGTTTTTCTGCAATTGCGGCGTCGAGGTTTTTCTTATGTCGCTTACCGGAGCGAAAGCAGAAACGATTAGAGATAGGGGCGCTGTATTACTGAGCCTTTTATCACCATCATTCCAGACTGTTCGCATAGACATGGAATCTTTTCCAACCGGAATGCAAATACCTAGTTGAGGACAGAGTTCCATACCCACAGCTTCTACTGTGGCATAAAGTTTAGCGTCTTCATGACCATACCCCGCGGCCACCATCCAGTTAGCAGACAGTTTTATGTCGCCGATTTTGTCGATTGCGCTTGAAGCGATATTGGTAATGGCTTCGGCAATGGCCATTCGACCAGAAGCTGCAGCATCAAACAAAGCCAATGGAGTTCTCTCCCCCATGGACATAGCTTCACCGGTATAGTGATTGTAAGAAGTAGAAGTAACTGCCACGTCTGAAACCGGAACTTGCCAGGGGCCAATCATTTGATCACGGTGAACCAATCCGGTAATCGTTCTATCGCCGATAGTTATCAGAAAAGTTTTGTTCGCCACAGTTGGCAAAGACAAAACCCGACGCACAGCCTCGTTTATGTCGATTCCATTGCAATCAAACACTGCTGGATTAACCTGACCAGATTTCACATCACGCTGCATCTTCGGCGGCTTTCCGAATAATAATTCCATGGGTAGATCGATTGGATCGTTGTCGAAATGTTTATCATGTAAGCGAATATGTTTCTCTGCACTTGTTTCGCCTACTACGGCATAAGGGCAACGCTCTCTCTGACACATAGCATCGAATCGCTGGATATCTTCGGCAGCAACGGCGAGCACGTACCGCTCTTGAGCTTCGTTACACCATATCTCTAATGGCGACATTTGCGATTCGGCATTAGGAATTCTACGCAACTCAAACAATCCACCACAGCCACCATCTTTCACTAATTCAGGTAACGCGTTGGATAAACCTCCAGCACCTACATCATGAATAAAAGCAATTGGATTTGCTTCCCCTAGTTGCCAACATTGATCGATAACTTCCTGACAGCGTCGTTCCATTTCTGCGTTATCTCTTTGCACAGAAGCAAAATCTAAATCTTCGTTGCCAGCGCCGGATGCCATTGAAGAGGCAGCTCCACCGCCCAATCCAATCAACATCGCAGGGCCGCCAAGCACTACTAATTTCGAACCAACAGGAATATCGCCTTTCTGCACATGGGGCTCACGAATATTGCCTATGCCACCGGCAATCATTATTGGTTTGTGATAACCCCTGGTTTCTAACTCACCGATTTCATTGAGCACATTCTCTTCGAAACTGCGAAAGTAACCGCACAAATTCGGCCTACCATATTCATTATTAAATGCAGCACCACCTATGGGACCTTCGATCATGATATCGAGAGCTGATGCAATATGAGCTGGCTTTCCTAAATCTTCTTCCCAAGGCTGAGGCAAACTAGGTATGCGCAAATTGGAGACACTGAATCCTGTTAATCCTGCCTTTGGTTTTGCGCCTCTACCAGTGGCGCCTTCATCACGAATTTCACCGCCAGACCCAGTCGATGCACCGGGGAAAGGAGCAATAGCAGTTGGATGATTATGGGTTTCAACTTTCATTAATATATGGACGGGTTCATCCACAAAACCATATTGCTTGGACTCACCATTGGGAAAAAATCTGGCGCTTTCATGGCCACACATTACTGCCGCATTGTCAGCGTATGCGGATAGAACATTTTCCGGAGACTGTTCGTGAGTATGACGAATCATTGAGAATAGTGATCTACCTTTCTCTTCGCCGTCGATAATCCAATCCGCATTAAAAATCTTGTGGCGGCAATGTTCCGAATTGGCCTGCGCAAACATCATCAGCTCAATATCATTAGGCGCCCGACCCAAGCCTTCAAACTGCTCAAACAAATAATCAATTTCATCTTCTGCCAATGCTAACCCCATGGTTGAGTTCGCTTCTTCCAGGGCCGCCTTTCCTAAGGACAAGTCGACAGATGTGAAAGGCTGAGGTTCGGACGAAGTGAATAACATGGCTGCTTCCACTAGCTCAGCAATTACAACCTGAGTCATGCGGTCATGGAGATTCTGATCTAGTAAACTTAACTCAGTCTCGCTAAGAGGATTTTTTACACTGATAGCGAAGAGAGTGCCTCTCTCGATACGACGAATTTGTGTTAAACCACAGTTGTGCAAGATATCTGTGGCTTTACTGGACCAAGGAGATATTGTTCCTGGACGTGGGATTACTAATCGCTTAACAGCACTTTGTTGACCTTCCTCTATAGGGTCAGCTGGATTTCCATACTTAAGCAACAAGTTGAGTGGCGCTGATTCGGCTGCAATGAAACCATCGTCACAATCGACGAAGTGGACAAATTGCGCGCGCAGATCGCTTACGTTTGGATTAGAGGCTTGTAGAGTGCGGAGTAATTTTGACGATTTGAAAGCAGATAGAGCTGCTGCTCCAAACAATGCTTGCATTTAGATCTAGCCCAAAAATACGAATCCGGGTTACACCGGAGTTACTGAGAAATAGCGCTCCGTGAACAAGAGTTTATGATAATCCATTTGACAAAGGAATTCAGAAAAAACTACTGAAATTTAAAAACTGAGACTTAGATCGTAGAGAGACCGCGCTATCCTCCCTAACCTCGATAAAAGTAACCAGTTATGTCCTGAGACCGAGGCACGTTCCCTAAGTTATAAGTGCTGTTCTTTATTATCGATCTGTTTGTTATCGCTTGGACTTAAAAAAGTCTTGCATTATCTCGCTACACTCTTTCTCTAATATACCTTCCATAAATGTCAGGCGGTGATTAAAAAATTCCGCCTCTGCCAGCTGCAGCTGACTTACCACAGCACCCGCCCGAGGCTCTCTAACGCCGAAAACTACTGCTTCAATCCTCGCATGCATGAGCGCACCAACACACATCGTGCAAGGCTCAATAGTGACATAAAGCACTGTTCCCGGCAGTCGATAGTTGTTGCGAGACAGTGAAGCCTGTCGTAGAGCAACAATTTCCGCATGCCCTGTCGGATCTTTCTCATTTATAGGTCGGTTATTTCCTGAAGCGATTAGATCTTGGCTTTTCGTGTCCACCAATACGGCGCCAACTGGCACCTCATCATTCTGGGCCGCCTCTTCAGCCTGTTTTAATGCGAGACGCATCCACTTCTCATGGAGCTCTAAGCTTGTTTCGTTCAAATAAGCGGTCATGACTCACATTACGTTTTTGAAACGTTTTTAACAGTATACAAACCAACCGAAACCGCCGGACCTATTCCCAGAGCGAACATTAGAGTTCCCAATCCTACTGTGCCACCCAACAGCCAACCGAGCGCCACTACCGTTAACTCAATAGACATACGTACCCAGGCAATTGGGAATCCGGTTACTCTTTGTAGGCCTGTCATCAAACCATCTCTGGGTCCTGGCCCCAGATGAGCGACCAAGTAAAGTCCACTTCCGAACCCCACCATTAATATACCAATTGCTGATTGTACTATTTTCAATCCATAACTCTCCGGAACAGGTAAATAGGGAAGAAAAAGTTCAATGGCGGCAGCAATAATCACTGCATTTGCAATGGTGCCTATTCCTGGAATCTGCTTTAAAGGAATCCAAGTAAGAAGTACTGCGATACCGACTGAGAAAGTTGCCCAGCCAATGGATAATCCAGTTGCGAGCCCAATCCCTTGAGCAAGGACTGTCCAAGGACTGACTCCTGCCCCAGCGGCAATTAATAGAGCTTCTCCGATACCGAATATAATTAAACCACCACAAAGAATAGAGAGGGTTAATATTCTCGGCTTAAAGTTAAGAGGATGTTCGGAGCTCCACGAAACTCTCGGAACAGCTTTTACAGACAATAATTTCACTATATTTTAAACGGCAAATATATTTACTTTTTCCCAGTTATAACTAAAGTTCCTGCCCAATTTTCATCTTTATTCGATCGCCAACTTTCAACTTCATTTAATCCAGCTATTTTGAAAATTTGAACCCATTCGACTTCTTTTAGCATAAGCATTTTAGTACCCAATTTTTCCTGCCAAGAATGGGAATCTATATTTTCATAATAATGATCTATACCAATAATCAATCTTCCTCCATCATTTAGCCATGAATCGGAAATTCTTTTTAACAATTCTGAAGGGTCATCTAAGTAATACAGAACTTCCATCGAATGAACTACATCGTATTTCTCTGAAGGATGGAAAGAATTAATATCCGCAAGAATATATTTGGCGCCACCGCCTTTTGACTCAGCATTAACGATCATTTGTTTAGCACCATCAATACCTACCGCTTTGTTACATAGTTTACTTCTCGCAACCTTCCGGACCACCCATCCGTTTCCACATCCTAAATCGAAAAAGCTAAAGCGCTCACCAATATTTGCTCTTTCTTCTAAGGCAAAATCTATCATTTCATTGACAGATATTTCATGGGCTTTTTCCATACCCACATCCCTGCCTTCTTTGGCCCATTCTCCGAAAATATCTATTGCTTTTAGCACTTTTAAAGCGTTCTCATCTTTATAGGGTCAACCTTTACTTATTAGGCCTGAAAGTGTTAACAATTATTACCCTTCTATGATGAAGCAACAAACCTTTTAAAGAACGATTTATACATTAACGAGGGAAAATGGAAATTCTATTACCAATTCACCTATTAGCTGGAGCAACTGCTCTTCTATGCGCAGCTATGGCTATTTTCTCTGAGAAAGGCAAACGGATTCATGTGCTTTCAGGCAGAACCTATTTCTGGTGTATGGTTGCTATCTTCTTAACCGCAATTCCCATGTCGATTATAAACAGTAATATCTTTTTGTTTCTAATAGCTGTCTTTTCTTTCTATTTAGCTTTTGCAGGTATGCGTTTTGCCAGGAACAGAAAGGGCATAGCAACTACTTTGGATTGGATTGCCGTTAGCTTAATGATTTTATCAGGACTAGGGATGTGGATACTGGCTACAATTTACTTCACGGACGATAACTCGCAATACATAGTGCTTCTCGTTTTTGGATTTTTAGCAGTTTTCTTGGGCCATGATGACTATAAAACTCATAAGAATAAAAAAGCGACCGGAAAAGAAAGAATAGCGAAACACTTAACCAATATGATGGGTGGAACAATAGCTGTGATAACTGCCGTTTTAGTTGTTAATCCTCCTTCTAACCCTGAATGGGTTTGGTGGGTATTGCCAACGGCATTAATAGTCCCATTTATATTTTGGTGGAACAGAAAAACCCTGAATTAAAGGCTAAATTACCGCTTACTTCCACTCAATGTACTCTAAAAAATAACGTCCTGATAAACGCCACTGAGCTTTGAATTAAATAAAGAACCAAACAAGTTATATATATCTGAGATGGCTCATAAAAATTGCTGGTTATCATTAATAATGAAAGAATAAATATGGTTGATAAGATTCCTGTTTGAAATAGATACAGTTTAATTGGAAAAATATCTTCATGCCCTAATCTTCTCAGATGAATCATCCTCCTGGGAAATATTATCAACCCTATTACCGAATAAAGGCTCATAATCCAGAAACAAACTAACCAAGCAAATTCGAAATTTTTATCACCGAATACAGCAAAAGGAACAATTGATCCAAACATAGCGCCGAAGGCAGAATAAGTTAACAGCTGTATCCTAAAGTTGTCTGGATCTGAAAACCCATCTGAGCTTCTACTCAAACCAATTAATATTGCTGAAAAACCTATAATGCCTAGAGCTATTTCTCCCATTAACTGAAATGCATCAAAATTCGGCTCCATCACTATACCCCACTAAGAAAAATACCAAAGGAAAAAAACCAAGTCGCCAATCCCTCCAATAATAATTATTGTCCAGAACAATCTCGGATTTTCAAAACACCAATCTATGAGACTGTCAAACATCAGAGGCATTACTCCTACTCAATAGTATACATATAAAATACCGTTATTATTCAAGCATTTACAAGGGTATTTTTCTACTATGTGGTAACTATGTGGTGAATTTCTCTTTTTTCTTTCGTTCCTTCAATCGTGTTTAAAAAGTAAATTGTTGTATTAGTCTTTGACCGCAATCCCCTGCATCTCAAATCGCAGACCAAATAGAAGTGGTCCTGAACCAATAAATGCTCTGGGAGGAAAATCCTTTGAAAAGTAGCTTCTATAAACCTCGTTGAAATCCGAGTACAAGTTCAAGTCCGTACAGTAAATGGTCACATAAACCAAATCATCCATTGTCATTTCCACTCGCTCTAGCGTCGTTTTAAAATCCTCCATTAGTAAACGAGCTTCTTCTTTCGGGTCTTCAGGAACCGTCCGAGTGCCCGGCAAAACACCCCCTTTACCAGAAATATATAAAGTGTTTCCAACCAAAGCAGCATCACTGAACGGAAGATCTTGTCCAGCAACTTCACTCTTAAAGTAGGTTGTCCCTTCTCCTGCAAATGCGCAACCAAAAAGCGTAAGTACTAAGATAAAAAGTATTGTGGGTTTATTCATAGCATTCTCCTTTGTTTCTGAAATTATCGTTAGCCTTTGTGTCTCTATTTCTATCATTCCCACTCAATAATTACCTTATCTAGAACCTCAGTATAATCATTGGTTTCAAGGCAAGTTATTATTTTTTGTGTGACTTTTGTGTAACTTCTTATCTACCATAATCAAAATCTTCTCTTAAAAATTTACTTATCAAGGGAACCCTATGACTTTAAGACACGACAAAAAAAAAGGTGAGTCTTATGACTCACCTTTTTAACGTACGGATACTTCTAATCAGCTGTAATTCGTGATTTTAAGTCAATGATCAGCGCAGCAATTGCGTAACCTGCTATGGCAATGGCTAATTGATCAACGAATTG
>JBJLER010000035.1:0-9550 GCA_045565735.1 Pseudohongiellaceae bacterium | reverse complement strand
AATTTACAATGTTAAAGAACGATCTTTTTATTGGGCTGATATCTGGCACCAGTGTTGATGGTGTGGACTGCGTGTTAGTTTCCTTCGCCGGTGACAAACCTGTCTTGATAGCTTCATATTTTGAAGAATCTTCAACGGAACTACGGGAACGTATTCTGACTCTCTGTGAAGGCAACATTATTGGGCTACCTATGTTAGGAGAAACAGATGTTGTTGTCGGAAAGTGGTTTGCAACTGCTGCTAACAATCTTTTAGCGAATGCTAAAGTAGATGCGGTAAACATTCGTGCAATTGGCAGTCACGGCCAGACCATATGGCACCAACCTGCTGGCGATAATCCTTTTTCTCAACAAATAGGCAATCCAAATACCATTGCTCAACTTACTGGAATTACGACAGTTGCCGATTTCAGGCAAAGAGACATGGCAGTGGGTGGTCAAGGTGCGCCGCTCGCTCCACTTTTACATCGCGAAGTTTTTCAAAGCCATTCGGTAGATCGTGCTGTGATTAACATCGGTGGCATTGCGAACATAACAATGCTACCAACCAATGGTGCTTGCCTGGCATTCGATAGTGGCCCTGGTAACATGCTAATGGACTACTGGATAGGCAAACATCAAAAGAAACGCCTTGATAAAAACGGCGAATGGGCATCCACCGGCGCAAGTAATAAAGAGTTATTAGCGTGCTTTTTAAACGACTCCTATTTTGAATTATCCCCACCGAAAAGCACTGGAAGAGAACTATTCAACGGATCTTGGCTCGAACAAAAACTTGAAGAGTTTGGACAGCCTATTGAACCTATCGATGTGCAAGCTACGCTTATCGACTGCACTGTTGATTCGATAGCGAATGCTATAAGTGCTTTATTTCCCCCGGAAGAAATCTATGTCTGTGGTGGTGGCGCACATAACGATGTGCTTATGTCGAAACTAAAAAGTGCCATGCCTTACACTACAGTACTTACAACAAGTCAGCTGAAAATAGATCCGGACTGGGTCGAAGCAGTTAGTTTTGCCTGGATGGCAAAGCAAACTATCGAAGGCCATAAGATAGACACTTCAGCATTTACTGGGGCAACCGAACCAGTAGTGCTTGGGGGAATATTTTCAGTTTAATAGTTTAAATCGAGAAAGAAGCACCACAACCGCAAGTTGTCGATGCCATTGGATTATCTACTACGAAGCGAGAGCCTTCTAATCCTTCCACATAATCGATCTTCGCACCAACCAAGTATTGATAACTAAGTGGATCAACCAAAAGTTCAGCACCTTTGTTTTCGATTACAGTATCGTCTTCTTGAATATCTTCATCGAAGGTGAATCCGTATTGAAATCCTGAACAACCACCTCCGGTTACGAATACGCGAAGTTTTAGATTGTCATTGTCTTCCTCCGCAATAAGGCTATGCACCTTATCTGCAGCATTGTCGGTGAAGGACATGATGACAGGTTCTACGGTTTGTACGATTGACATAGAATTTCCGAGCTCTACCTAGACATAGGGGTGATTCATTAAAAATAAAGCCATGTAATAACCAAGGGAAATACTCGGGTATTATAACCCGAGGCGGCTAATTTACATAATCGTCAAGCCTTACTCTTTCTGGAGAGACTTGCTATCGAAAGAAAACTTTTTATTGTTATTAGAAAGCCGTTTTGTTTCCCCCTCGTTAGCGCCAATG
Organism: Pseudohongiellaceae bacterium; assembly: GCA_045565735.1. Classification (GTDB taxonomy): domain Bacteria; phylum Pseudomonadota; class Gammaproteobacteria; order Pseudomonadales; family Pseudohongiellaceae; genus UBA9145. The sequence goes on along the minus strand of JBJLER010000035.1, from coordinate 7,866 downwards.
AGCATGAAATGGCCATTCACTTCAGAACCCAAAACCATTTCAATGAGTTTGTAGTACACGTTCCCAGCTACCACTGCTTTTGCTGCAAGTTCGATATGTTTTGTTGAGCGCACATCTCCTTTCACTAGTCCGTTGATAATCACCGAAGGAACACAAATTTCTCCTTCGACCGAACCTTTTTCCAAAACTCTAATCAACGCAGAGGAATCATCTTCGGCGTAGATATTTCCCTTAATGCGACCTTCAATAATCAGTTCACCACTAAAATGGATATCACCGACAATCTCAGTCGTTCTTGAAACCAAACTATTTGTTGGCTCATTTAGTTCTTTAGTTTCTTCATTTTTGCCAAACATTTATCTTCCTCCTCAACAACTGGACTATTCGCCAACTACCCAGTCGAAACCTTGATCAAGTGTTTTTTCTATTGGTGCGGTTTCAACCGCTGCAATTTGCACACGTTCAGGCTCAAATCCTTCAGGCAATGCCAACTCGCCTTCTATATTTTGGAAATAACGAAAGCGTAAACGTATATCTAACTCATCTTGTTCCGCTGAAATATCTCGCAAAGGAATAATTACGAGTTTATCGTTTTTTCTTCCTAAAAGGCTTACGTTTACATGTCCTAACAAATAAGTATCGCCATCAGCATCTCGCTGTCTGACGACTAACTTGTAGTTATAGATTCTTGGATCATTTGTTCCATCGATGTCTAACCGACTGATGATCAAACCAGTGTCTTCAATTTCTTCGGCTACTACACCACGATAGTAGACGATATCCTGTTCTAGCTCAGCCACACGGTCACGTAACCCACTAATTGTCTCTTGAACTTCTCTGTTCGCGTGCTGATCCATCACACTGGAACGATCCAGTATTGCAATTTGTCGATTTAAATCGGAATTTTCTAATTGCACAGATTCTAGTTCGCGCTCTAATTCTGCGTGACCGACTTGTGCAGTTTCTTGAGTCAGCAACGTCTGGTAGTACCCATATACAAATCCCCCCAAGGCACTAATAACTGCACCTGCAATAAGAGCAGTAATAAAGAACATTCGCCACCCCGGTCGATAGGGAACGACTACCATTCTTTCTTGTTTACTGCCTTTTACGACGCCAGGCATTCAGTTAGCTCCAAAATGAGTTCAGTCACCTAATTATCTACGTAGCAGCGCTTAATCAGGGCAACAGCGCAATTCCTTCCAATCCAGCGGTCTCTTCCAGACCAAACATTACATTCATGTTCTGAATTGCCTGCCCAGAGGCTCCTTTTACTAGATTATCTTCCGCTGATAGGACCACCACTGTATCAGTATCGTCACGATAAGTGACTGATATTTCACACCTATTAGAGCCTTTCACATTTCTGGTGGCGGGGAATTCGCCATCAGACAACACCTCCACAAAGGGCTCGCTAGCATACCGGTCCTCAAAAATTGATTGCAACTGTTCTTGTGTAACATTTCGCTCATTTTTTACCGGAGCATAGAGGGTCGCTAGGATACCCCGAACCATTGGCGCTAGATGTGGAATGAAAGTCAAGCCAATTTCTACACCTGCCGCTCTATACAGACCCTGGCAGATCTCGGGGTGATGGCGATGGGCTGTTACACCATAGGCTTTCATTGATTCCGTGGCTTCGCAAAGTAAATAATCTTCTACTGCTTTCCGGCCGGCTCCACTTACTCCGGATTTTGCATCAGCAATTAAGCGACTAGAATCCACGAGATCATTTTCTAATAAAGGAAGAAAACCAAGTTGAATTGCTGTCGGATAACAACCCGGTACTGCAATGAAGTTCGCTGTTTTAATTTGTTCTCGGTTTACTTCGGGAAGACCATAAACAGCATGAGGAATAAGTTCGGGGCATGCGTGTTTGGTGTCGTACCACTGTTCCCAAAGAGCAACATCCTGAATTCTAAAATCAGCTGATAAATCTATAACTTTTACACCTGCATCTAATAAAGGTTGAACTGAATGCATAGCAACAGCATGCGGCGTTGCAAAAAATACCACGTCGCATTGTTGTAATTGATTATTCTCAGGTGAGCTAAATTCGAGATCAGTTCTGCCACGTAAATTCGGAAAGTAATTAGCTATAGACTTACCTGCAAACTCGCGCGAAGTCACTACAGAAAGCCTGATGTCTTCCCGTTGCACAAGTAATCGCAATAACTCGATACCAGTGTATCCAGTAGCACCAACTATGCCGACCTTAATCAATGACAGCTCCCAAAAACCCAGTGATGAATCGGGGTGTGTATCTTAGTCGATCATCAGCAGAATGCAATAAACGCATCCACTTCATCATTTAAAATCAATAGCTTAAGTGTATTTAGAGAGTAGCCAAGACATCAATCTGGAGCTGTGATAGCTTCTGATTTCCGCGAAAGGAGCAATCATGCTTTGGGTTAAGGCTTTCCACATAATTTTCATTGTCTGTTGGTTTAGTGGGCTTTTCTACTTGCCTCGCCTGTTTGTCTATCACTCCATGAGCGAAGACCAGATCAGTAAAGATCGATTCGTCATAATGGAGCGAAAGCTCTTTTGGGGAATAATGACCCCTTCGGCAATTGCGACGATCGTCTTTGGCACTTGGTTACTAGTTGCAAATTGGTCCTACTACATGGCCTGGTGGTGGATGCATGTAAAACTTGGATTGGTGGCATTACTAATTGCTCATCATTGCTACTGTTGGTGGTACATGATGAAACTAAGGGAAGATTCTAGTTTTAAAACTCATGTCTTCTTTCGCATCTTCAATGAAATTCCTGTGCTCATATTAATTGGTGCTGTAGTTCTAATTGTTATAAAGCCAACTCTCTAATTCGCTATGAATATCAACAAACCAAAAGTGTTGTGTTTTTCCGGACTTGATCCAACCGGAGGAGCGGGACTGCAAGCTGACATCGAGACCTTGTTTAGCATTGGTTGTCACTGCACTCCAATTGCAACGGCGCTAACAGTACAGAACACACAGAACGCAATTTCTTTGCAAGCGACTGAAGCGGCTCTTTTGGTGCAACAAGCACAAACAATCCTGGAAGACATTACAGTTCAGTGCTTTAAAATTGGTCTGCTTGGAAGTGTGGAGAGCGTCGAAGTGCTACACACTATTCTGAAAGACTATCCCACCATACCAGTTGTGCTAGACCCAATTGCACATGCAGGTGGTGGGTATGAGTTTGGCGGTGATGAAGTCATCGAAGCAATTCGCAATCTGCTCATTCCTTTGTCTACTGTGCTGACACCGAACACCGAAGAAGTTAGAAAACTCGCACCAACCGCAGATTCACTCGATGCCTGCGCCAATGAATTACTGGATAAGGGCTGCGAACATATTCTGCTAACTGGAACTCATGGCCAAACAACCGGTGTGGTTAACAAATGGTTTTCAACCCATCAAGACGTCACAATTTTCAATTGGCCTCGACTAAAAGATGTTTATCATGGCTCCGGTTGCACTCTTGCTGCTGCTATTGCCGGTTATATTGCTCATAAACTCAACATGCATGATGCTATTCAACAAGCCCAGAGATTCACGTGGGAATCGTTAAATCATGGTTCTCGCATGGGGTTCGGCCAACACATACCCAATCGAAGTTATTGGAACAAACACGAGCTTTAACGCTTTATTTCAATTTAGATAAAGAACCATTCCATTGAAAAACTTAAAGGGAATATACGGAATCACTAATGATGCACTACTGCCTGAATCGAAATTAGATTTTGCAGTAGAAGAAGCTATTAAGTCAGGTTGTCAAGTACTTCAGTACCGTAGCAAGATTAAAGATTGGGAAGTTCGTGTTCGTCAAGCTGAATCATTGCGTCTGCTATGCGAGCAGTTTCAAGTTCCATTAATCATTAACGATAGCATAGAGCTCTGTATTGAAGTCGATGCGGATGGCGTTCATTTAGGCAAGCAAGACAGCTCATTTGAGCAAGCTAGAGATCAGCTCAGCGCCGATAAAATTATCGGAATTACTTGTCATGATTCAGTTGACGCTGCAGTTTCAGCAGAAGAAGCTGGCGCTGACTATGTAGCATTTGGCAGATTTTTCCCGTCAGAGACTAAGCCTGAGGCAAGCCCTGCTCCTATCGAAGTATTAACAGAAGCTAAGGAAAAATTATCAATTCCAATAGTTGCTATCGGTGGAATCAATGCGGAAAATGGCGCGGCATTGATTGCGGCCGGCGCCGATATGCTCGCCGTTGTTAGTGCTATGTTTGCAGATGAAAACGTAGCGCAACGCACTGCAAAACTAGTAACGCTATTTAATTAACTAATATAAAGAACGAAGATGAATAGATCTCAATCACAAGCACTTTATGAATCAGCCCTCCAATACATTCCTGGCGGCGTTAATTCTCCCGTTCGAGCATTTAAAGGCGTAGGTGGAAATCCGCTATTTTTCCAAGGCGGTGAAGGAGCCTATTTAATTGATGTGGACGATAATCGCTACATCGATTACGTCGGCGCTTGGGGACCACTAATTCTTGGCCATCGCCATGAAAAAGTAATCGCCGCACTTCAAGCTCAATTAGAAAAAGGTATCGGTTACGGTGCTTCCACCAAATCAGAAGTGGAAATCGCCAAGAAGATATGCAGTATGGTGCATTCAGTTGAACAAGTACGCTTGGTTACTTCTGGGACAGAAGCAACGATGAGTGCGATTCGATTAGCACGAGGTTATACGGGTCGAGACAAGATGTGAAGTTTGAGGGTTGTTATCACGGACACGTGGACAGTCTTTTAGTTAAAGCTGGTTCCGGCGCACTTACCTTAGGCGAACCAGATTCATCTGGTGTTCCTCAAGCCTATTCAGAATTAACCCATGTGCTTCCATACAATGATAAGGGAGCGGTGAAAGAGTATTTCAGCGAACACAGTAGCGAAACTGCCTGCGTAATCATCGAGCCAATTGCAGGCAATATGAATTGTGTTCCTCCGATTCCAGATTATTTAGACTTACTAAGAGAAAAATGTACTGAGTCTGGAGCGCTTCTTATATTTGATGAAGTTATGACAGGGTTTCGAGTTGCTCCCGGTGGTGTGCAGCAGATAACTGGAGTTCTGCCTGATATCACCACTTTAGGAAAAGTAATTGGAGGTGGGCTGCCCATCGGAGCATTCGGTGGTAAGAAAGAAATCATGGAGCAGATCGCTCCAAGCGGCACCGTCTACCAAGCGGGTACACTTTCAGGCAGCCCTTTGGCTGTGGCCGCAGGATTAGCAATGCTAGAAACCATTAGCGAACCCAATTTCTATAATGAACTGCAGCTAAAAGCTAGAACTTTAGTTGAAGGTTTGAAAGAGCGAGCCAAAGCAGCAGATGTTCCGTTTACGACGAATCAAGTTGGCGGAATGTTTGGTTGCTTTTTCAGTAAAGAGGAAAAAATCACTACATTCGAACAAGTGATGGCCTGCAATATGGAACATTTTCAAACTTACTTTCACACTATGCTAGAAAACGGAGTTTATCTAGCACCATCGGCCTATGAGGCCGGATTCGTTTCGTCCGCACACGGCGACGAAGAAATTGATAAGACGCTGGATGCTGCGGAGAAAGCATTCGCTGCAATCAAATAAAAAGGAAGAATAAAAGAATGGCGAAATACGATGTATACGGTGTAGGGAATGCACTGGTCGATAAAGAATTCGAAGTTCCTGAAAGTTTCTTCACTGAATACAAGATCGAAAAAGGCTTAATGACTCTGGTTGCCCATGAGCAGCAGGAGTATTTAATGAATATTCTTAACGAAACCTACGGCGTAAAAAAACAATCCGGTGGTGGCTCAGCAGGCAACACCATTTATGCCCTTACCCATTTCGGTGGCCGAGCCTTTTATGCCTGTAAAGTGGCTAACGATAAAACTGGTGATTTCTTTCTGGAGCAATTAGAGCACCACAATATCGATACCAGTGTTAGTGCTCGAGAAGGTGGAGATAGTGGCCGATGCTTGGTTATGATCAGTCCAGACGCCGAACGCACTATGCATACCTATCTTGGCGTCTCCGAAACTCTTTCCCTCGACAATATGGATTTCGAAGCTGCTGGGCAATCGAAGTACATCTATATAGAAGGATATCTTGTCACCTCTCCCACCGCAAAATCCGCCATCCGCGATCTGAAAGCGTTCGCGAGGAAAAACAATATAAAAACGGCACTGACATTTTCTGATCCAGCTATGCTGGAATATTTCAAAGACGATGTTAATGATGTATTAGGTGATGGAATAGATCTACTGTTCTGTAACGAACAAGAAATAAAGCTATGGGCTGGAACCAAAAAATTTTCTGAAGCCTGCAAAGCCATGGAACAAAAAGCAGAACAATTTGCCGTAACCCGCGGTGCCGATGGCGCAGTAGTTTACGATGGAGAAAACTACATCACAATTGCGGGACACCCAGTTAAAGCTATAGACACCAACGGTGCTGGTGATATGTTTGCGGGCGCCTTTTTATTCGCTATAACTCAAGGAAAAGATTTCGAAACTGCAGGCAATCTTGCAAGTCGCGCTTCGTCAGAAGTAGTAACGTTATTTGGACCGAGACTCGATGCCGATCGACATGAAATTATAGTTAGTGAAGTATTCACTTAAGCGCGTAGGCCATCTACAAACTTTTTAACACCGTCAAACCAAGATGAGCGCCTGGGCAATTGTTTAATTCCTTCCGCTTCGTTTATAGCTTTAAACTCTTCCAAAAGTTCTTTCTGACGATTCGTGAGATTTACTGGCGTTTCAATAACAACGCGGCACAATAAATCGCCAGGGCTGCCACCACGAATTGGTGTTACACCTTTGTTGCGCAAGCGAAAGAGCTTTCCGGTTTGTGTTTCCTGAGGAATTTTTAGTTTTACCCGTCCATCTAAAGTAGGAACCTCTAATTCACTACCCATTGCAGCATCAGCAAAACTAATTGGAATCTCGCAATGAAGATCTCTGCCGTCACGCTGAAAGATTTCGTGAGGCTGCACAATTGCTTCAACGTATAGATCACCAGGAGGCCCTCCATGAACACCGGCCTGGCCCTCACCGGTTAAACGAATGCGATCACCTGTGTCTATGCCAGCAGGCACTTTTACGGAGAGTGTTTTAGTTTCTTCGACACTGCCACGACCATGGCAGCTATGACAAGGATCTGTAATTTGTTTTCCAGCTCCCTGACAACGAGGGCAGGTTTGCTGTACAGAAAAGAATCCTTGTTGCATGCGCACTTGACCATGGCCATTACAAGTTGAGCAATCTACCGCTTGTGTGCCGGGCTTCGCTCCAGAGCCATCACAAGTTTCACAACTTACGGTAGTGGGAATTCTGATTTTTACAGCCTTGCCCTTAACCGCATCCTCTAAAGTCAGATCAAGGTTGTAGCGAAGATCGGCACCTTTTCGTATGTGACTGCGGGCACCGCGGGCACCGCGGGCACCGCCAAATATATCACCGAAGATGTCTCCGAAAATATCGCTGAAGTCAGCATAACCCTGGCTAGTCTGACCTTCTACACCAGCATGGCCGAATTGATCGTAACGTGAACGCTTATCCGAATCAGACAAAACCTCAAAGGCTTCGTTGGCTTCTTTGAACTTATCTTCTGCTTCTTTGTTATCGGGATTACGGTCAGGGTGGTTCTTCATAGCAATACGTCGGTAAGCTTTTTTAATATCAGCTTCCGAAGCATCTCGGGCCACACCCAGTAAGTCGTAATAGTCTTTCTTAGACACTTTACTAACCGTTTCCCCTAATTAATTTTCAATCTCTTATACGCAAAAAAACTAAGCCATATTGATGACTTAGTTTTTCACTCGCTCAGTCTAAAGCAGAAGATGCAAAAAAGTTACTGACTGCTTCTTATTTATCTTCTTC
>JBJLER010000034.1:0-9888 GCA_045565735.1 Pseudohongiellaceae bacterium | reverse complement strand
TGGTGCCCGGGGCCGGAATCGAACCGGCACGGTTACAATAACCGAGGGATTTTAAGTCCCTTGCGTCTACCAATTTCGCCACCCGGGCAATTCGGAGTGGACTCAAAAATTTCAATGGAGGCTGGGGTCGGAATCGAACCGGCGTACACGGAGTTGCAGTCCGCTGCATGACCACTCTGCCACCCAGCCTTATAAATTGAAATCCTTAGATCTCAGAAAACGGCGAACTATAACAAAACTCAAGAAGTTCAGCATGCATTCTCAGAGAAAACAAACAGAGAGGGTTTGGAGCGGGAAACGAGATTCGAACTCGCGACCCCGACCTTGGCAAGGTCGTGCTCTACCAACTGAGCTATTCCCGCTTAAAACTATCAACAATTATGGCAGTTTAAATTGCTTACGCAATCGCAACACTAAGTTTCTTCCTATGCCGCCGGAAAAGAGGCGCTTATTCTAATGTCAAACCGAAGTGAGTCAAGGGAAGATCAGCTTTCCTGCAAGCTACTCCAGGCGTTGTTGAAGTAGTGCGCCATAGAATAAACACTAATCAATACAGCTATATGGATCCCATAAAATCCAATTTGCCATACCAGCTGTGCAGATTCTTCGTTAAATAGCAGCAATGCGATAATCGCAACCATCTGCACCGTAGTTTTTACTTTCCCTAAATAGGCAACAGCCACGACATTTCGCTTGCCTTTGCTCGCCATCCATTCTCTGAGTGCCGAAATGAGTATTTCCCTTGCAATTATGATACCTGTGGCCACAATTAAGGTTGGATACACAGTTACCAGCATAATCAAAATGATCACCACCAAAAGCTTGTCAGCCACCGGATCTAAGAATGCACCGAACTCGGAGGTCCATTCGTATTTTCGGGCCAAATAACCATCCAGCCAATCACTCAAACTAGCAATTCCAAACAAAATTGCGGCCCACAAGTTAGCGTATGGAAAACTAGCGAAGTAGCAGGCGATAACAGCCGGAATTAGCAGTAGTCGCAGATAAGTTACTAGGTTGGCCACATTCATAGCTAAGTTTTCAGAAATTTATTTGAATTAAAACAGACCAATACTAAGGTTAACGCCTAATCACGAATCTCAGTAATAGGGATGTGACAGTCTCGACCTTAATTATTATGAAGGTGTGCATATATACTTTCGGCCAACTTCTTACTAATCCCAGTAACTTTTGCAATTTCTGCTTCACTGGCTTTTCGAATCTCCTGCTGACCGCCGAAATGTTTTAGTAATTCCCTTCTTCTTTTAGGTCCCAGTCCGGGAATTTCTTCTAAACTGGATTGTTTTCTTGCTTTTGCTCTTCTCTGGCGATGACCGGTGATGGCGAAACGATGGGCCTCGTCTCTGATTTGCTGCAACAGATGCAATGCTGGCGACTCTGAAGATATAGCCACTTCCCGGAAGCCCACTTCAGTATCGATATAAAGCGTTTCCTGACCTGCCCTGCGACTAATTCCCTTGGCAATACCCAGCAGACTGATTTCCGGCAGGGAAAACTTCTCCAGAACCCCCTTGGCCTGAGTCAGCTGGCCCTTACCACCGTCGATTAAGAGTATATCCGGGACTTTGCCCTCGCCATTGCTAAGCCGCGAAAAGCGTCGGTCTAGAACCTGCTCCATAGCGCCATAGTCATCTCCTGGAGTGATATCCTTGATATTAAAGCGCCTGTAGTCCGTTTTTACTGCCCCGTTCTCATCGAACACTACACAAGAAGCCACAGTGCTTTCCCCTGAGGTATGGCTAATATCGAAGCATTCGATTCGTGCTATTTGAGATTCTAATTTAATAGAATTCTGCAACTGTATGAAACGACTACGTATATTCTGCTTATCACTTACGTGGGCATGCAGTGATTGAGCGGCATTCGTCTTGGCTAGAGACAACCATTTGGCTCGGTAGCCTCGAACCCGCTGAGAAAGCTTTACTTTGTGTCCCGCCACATAGCTAAGAGCCTCCCGCAACCCCTCGGCATCCTCTAACACCGAAGGCACAATGATTTCTGTAGGGATATTGGCGGCCTTGTCATCACTAAGGTAGTTCTGGGAAATAAATGCACGGAGTACGTCTGCCGAGCTTTCTGCCAGCCTGAAACGCGGATAAAACGCTTTGCTACCGATAATACGTCCAGCTCTCACATAGATCACATGGACGCAAACATAAGGCTGCTGAAGTTCTGCCGCAAGAATATCCGCATCACTGCCCTGGTTAGCGACATACTGTTCTTCCTGAATTGTACGCAAATCTATTATCTGGTCTCGCAAAACCACGGCTTTCTCGAAATCTTCTTCCTCGGCTGCCTTTTCCATATTCTTGGTCAGCTCCTTGGTCAGAAGGTCGCTTTTTCCCTGCAGAAACAGGGTTGAGTAATGGACATCCTTGGCATAGTCCTCAGGGCTTATCAGATCCACGCAAGGACCGGTACAACGCTTGATCTGATACTGCAAACAGGGCCTTGACCTATTTCTGAAATAGCTATCTTGACACTGTCTTACGCGAAATACTTTTTGTAATACTTGAAGAGTTTCACGGGTAGCATGGGCACTAGGATATGGGCCAAAAAAAGAGCCAGGTCGCTTCCTGCTGCCGCGATAGAAAGCCAACCTAGGGTAGGTGTCGGAATCGGTTAGTAATATATAGGGGTAGGACTTATCGTCCCTAAGCTGGATGTTGTAGGCGGGATGGTATTCTTTGATCAGTGTCTGCTCTAATAGCAGGGCTTCTGTATCGCTGTTGGTGACCGTTACTTCAATAGAAGCGATCTTCTCTACCATGGCCATAGTCTTTGAGGCTAGGCCCGAAGCTCGGAAATAACTCCCTACTCGATTTTTAAGATTCCGCGCCTTACCCACATAAAGCACCTCGCCCTTGGCATCCAACATTCGGTATACACCCGGGCGTCGAGTCAGGTTAGCCAAATAGTTTTTATAATCGAATTTTTCAGCAGCTTTCGCGGACATAAATCTACCCGCTCATTGAAGCGGAAAGGTCTACAAGAAGTTCTGAAGATTAGCTGAAGCTTACTACTGTCTCAACTGGGAACTGGGTCCAGCTGAAGCAGTTGACTAGCCAGAATAACCATAACTACTTCGCATTCTCTCTTTAATCCAAATGAAATGTGAAAGTTTTTGTCGTTATCACTGCTGTAGATTCATCTGTAAACAATCAAAGAATTTGCACTTCGGGCTGCAGGGCAATTCCAAAATTTTCTAGCACGGAGCTGCTCATTTCCTGAGCCAACAATAGAATATCTTCACCCAGTGCATACCCTGGATTTACTAGTATTAGAGCATGATTTTTGTGAACCTGGGCACGCCCCCTGCTACGGCCTTTCCAACCCAGCTCGTCAAGTAGCCAAGCCGCGGGAATCTTAGTGAGTCCTTCTTCTCCGATCGAGTAATTTGGCAGCCCTGGAAGTTGCTTTTGCAATGCTGCATATTTTTCATCAGACACAATAGGATTTTTAAAAAAGCTTCCTGCATTGCCTAAATCATTTGGATCTGGAAGTTTCTCGCGCCGCACTGAACAAACAGTATCGAATAATTCCTGCGCGCTTGGATCGACCTGACCGATAACTGCAGCAAGGGCCTGATAACTCAAATTTGGCTTCCAGTCTTTATCGAGTTCAAGGGTGATATCGAACACGAGGTATCGGCCGCCGGAGCGCTTGAATAGGCTATCACGGTAAGAAAATTCACATTGCTCACGAGTCAGGCTCAACCATTGATTTTGTTCCCGGTCATAACACCTTAACTCGACGAAAAAGTCAGCAAGTTCGACCCCATAAGCACCGATATTCTGAATCGGTGCAGCTCCAGCAGTACCTGGAATAAGTGCAAGATTTTCAAGCCCATATAGCTCTTTGTCTAAGCAGGCACTGACAAACTCGTGCCAATTCTCTCCCGCTGCTACCCGGACCCGCTGTGAGCCCCCTGCTACATCCTCTAACCATTTTATACCGCGATTGTTTATATGTAGCACTAGGCCCGCATAGTCACGGATAAACAGGACATTACTGCCACCCCCAAGCACCAGTGTAGGCAGGTTCTCTTGGGCCGCATACTGTAGTGCTTCCTCTAGATTCTCTTTGCTCTCAATAGACGCGAAAAATGCTGCTGTGGCAGGCACTCCAAAGGTGTTATAAGCCTGGAGATTTACTGATTGCGCAATTTCCATGGACTAGTGATCCGCGGGCAATTCGTAGTGCCTAACAATGTGATCCAGTAAATTATTACTCGCTTCTTCCACCAGATCTAATACCAGTTCAAAACCTTGGGTACCGCTATAGTAGGGATCTGGAACTGATTCATAATGCGAACTGCCAAAATTCAGAAATAAACTCAGATTGAGCTGGAATTCCTCCGGGCAAAGTCGCTGTAGATCCCGCAGATTAGTCGTATCCATTGCTAGTACATAGTCAAAGCGATGAAAATCGATTGCTTCAACCTGCCGTGCTCGTTGCCGACTTAAATCGTAGCCGCGTCGAGCCGCTGCTTCCTGGGAACGAGAATCCGGCGGTTCACCAATATGCCAATCCCCAGTTCCTGCCGAATCTACTTTAATATATTCTGATAAGCCTCTGTCATGAATGTATTTTTCAACTACACCATGTGCAGTAGGAGAACGGCATATATTGCCTAGACAAATCATTAACACATGGACAGTTAGCTTGGATTTGGCCATTTGCTCATCTGCCGCCAATTGCCACCCTAACTGCTTCCAGATCTTTTTCGGTATCTACACCAGCAGGAATTTGCTCGCTACTTACTTCCACATGCACGCTGACGCCGTTATACAACGCCCGAAGCTGCTCTAGCTTTTCTGAAATCTCCAGATCCGATGGGGGCCACCGAACAAATTCATTCAGGACACTCACACGGTAAGCATAAATACCAACATGACGAAAATGCTTCTGCGCTGAACCGGTAGCCCGGTAAGGAATCGTTGCTCGGCTAAAATACAGCGCATGCCCCGTTTCGTTAATCACAACCTTAACTGCATTTGGATCTTTTACTTCTTCTTGATTTGAAATCACTTCACATAAGGTGGCAATACCTGCTTCATTATGTGTATTTAGATTACTGGCAACCTGATTGATCACGCTTGCAGGAATTAAAGGCTCATCTGCTTGAACATTCACTACTACTTCGTCGTCAGATAGGCCTAACTGAGTTGTAACTTCATGAACCCGATCGGTACCCGACTGATGAGACTCCGCAGTCATAAAAACTTTCGCACCGAATTCTTCAGCAACAGTTCTTATGCGCTCATCGTCAGTTGCAATACAAACTTGTTTTGCAGCACTATCAGATGCTCGCTCATAAGTGTGTTGCAACATAGATTTACCGCAGATATCCAACAATGCTTTTCCAGGAAGACGTTGAGATGCGTAACGGGCAGGAATAATAACAGTGAAGCTCACGAATATTTTTCTCGCTCTTCTATAGACATTTCTCGCGCTTCTTCTTTCAACATAACCGGCACCTCATCTTTAATAGGAAAAGCCAACGCGTCCCCTGGACAAATAAGTTCCTGTGCCTCCTTGTTGTAATACAGATTTCCTTTACAGACTGGACAAACCAAAATGCTTAATAACTTTTTGTCTAGCATAAGCAATGTCTATAATTCTTAGTCAGATACATTAATAGAATTTCTTACTTTATCTGTAAATTCATTTAGAAAGCTATCAGGCAAGTTAATTTCCACTTGAAGACACCAGTAGTTATTTTTAGCAAAATTCTCGCATTTAATTGCATCTTTCTCAGTCATAACCAAAGGTCGTTGCTCATCGATGCCTGCATTAAGAAAATCTTTAGCAGTGAAATTATAATGATCGGGAAAACTAAACCGATCGATTGGATAAGGTAGTTTTTCTAACACAGAAAAAAATCTTTCTGGATTTCCGATGCCACAAACTGCTTGCAGAGTTGAGCCCATATTAAATGGCGCACCGGAAAAAGGTCTCTTCTCACCATTTGCCATATTTAGAAACATCTTTGGCTCTATTTCCATGACTACAGCTCGCTCATGAACAGCGGAGTTATCACCATTAACAACAACGTAGTCCACCGAATCCAGGCGAGAAATAGGTTCACGCAATGGCCCTGCAGGAAAGCACAATCCATTACCGAATAGTCTTTGACCATCGACAACCGCAATTTCAATATCGCGATAGAGTTTGTAATGTTGTAAGCCATCGTCACTTAACACGACATCAATCTCATTTGTTGCCAGTAAATGTTGTAATGCAGCATTGCGATCTGGACCCACTACAACCGGAAAACCTGTCGCCGCAGCAATCATTACCGGCTCATCACCAGCCTCAGTGGTATTGTCATTGGCATCCACAGGCATTGGGTAACTAGCAGCATTCCCACCATAGCCACGACTGATAATTCCCGGTTGAAAACCTTTCTCTCGCAAATGCCGAGCCAGAGCAATAGTCAATGGGGTTTTACCAGTACCGCCAGCGGTAATATTTCCAACTACGACTATAGGTACAGAGATCCGTTCCGGGCAAGAACGGATCTTTTGCAACCAACGGCGAAACAAAACCAACAACTGGAACAAAATAGACAAAGGCCACAATGAAATCAGCCATCCTGCTTTCCGGTACCAAGCTTTTTCCAGAAAACTCATTCAAGTGTCGCCGCATGAGTCTCCGAAAACTGAATCTGATGCAGCCTAGCGTAATGACCGCCCAAACTCAGTAAATCAGCATGTTCACCCGATTCTACGATCTTTCCCTGGTCCATGACTAATATCAGATCGGCTTTTTCGATAGTGGAAAGGCGATGAGCGATAACGAAGGTCGTGCGCCCCTGGATTAGAGTTTCTAGAGCGGCTTGAATATGTTGTTCTGATTCAGAATCCAAAGCCGAAGTTGCTTCATCGAAAATTAAGATTGGGGCATCTTTAAGCAAGGCTCGTGCAATTGCGATGCGCTGACGTTGTCCACCGGATAACAAATTCGCATCGTCACCCACATGAGTATCTAGGCCTTCCGCTAGGTCACGAATAAATTCCATAGCGTGGGCATTCTCAGCGGCGGTTTCGATCCTCTTTCTATCTAACTCTATTTCTCCGTAGGCAATATTTTCTGCAACAGTACCGTTAAACAATACTACTTGCTGAGTTACCACCGAAATCTGGTCTCTTAAGTTTGTTAACTTGTAACTCGTCAACGGTTTTCCATCTAAGTAGATTTCTCCAGTATTGATGTCGTAGAAACGTGGAATTAAATCTACTAGGCTGGATTTTCCACTACCGGATTTTCCAACCAAAGCAATAGTCTGCCCTGGTTCCACAGTGAAGCTGACGTCACTTAACGCCTTAGTTGTATCGTTATAAGCGAAACTAACCTGTTCAAAAGTAATCGCACCTTGAGCCCTCTCTATTTCAAGTGTGCCCTCATCGACTTCAGGTTTCTCATCTAATAAAGTGAATATACTAAACGCTGCAGAAATTCCTCTCTGAATAACCGAATTGATCTGAGTGAGTTGACGAATAGGTTTTGCCAACAACCCCGCTGCTCCTAGAAAAGCTACAAAATCACCAGGCGTCTTGTCAGCAAAAAAGTCTGGTGACATAGCCAGCCACACTAATAAGGCTAGCGCCATACTGACAATAATCTGTACCAGTGGCGTACTAGCACTGCGAGTCATTGCCATTTTCATGTTTTGGTATCGGTTTCTTTCGCTCGCTTGCAACAAGCGATCGCTAACAAAATCTTCCGCATTAAAGGTGCGAATTACTCTATGCCCTTTAATGGATTCGTTAGTTGTTTGTGTAACATCCCCCATGGAGTCCTGCATCTGGGTTGCATAACGACGAAACCTTTTCGATGCCAGATTTACAATTCCTGCGACAAACGGAACGATGATTAAAAACGTTAGGCTCAGTTGCCAGTCAACATAAAACAAATAGATGAGTAATCCGAGAACGGTAAAACCTTCTCGTATGATTACTGCAACGGCATTAGAAGCAGCGCCGGTTATCTGAGTAACATCATAGGTAAATTTTGAAACCAGTTTACCCGAAGTATTCTTATCGAAATATCTAGCCGGCAATGTAATAAGATGGGCGATTAATTCGCAGCGTAGTTGGTGAATAACGTGATTGGCAATGGATGCCAGGGAATAGCTTCCCATGAATCCGCCAATTCCTCGTACAATAACAATCAACACACAGAGTAATGGGCTAATTATTCTGAGTTCTTCAAAGTTCTCGGAATTAATTGCATCAACAGTCATGCCTAACCACCAGGTGGTCGCGGGCGTAGTTGCTGCGAAAATGATGTAACCCAAAATACTGCCAACAATGGCAAGCTTATATACCTTTACATAGACAAATAGCCTGCGATAGAGTTGCCAGCCTTGGTAATTTGGGTCCTTAAATTTAGTATGTGCCATCAGCGATTAGTTGGGGCATTTGTGGGCTGTTCAAGGTCTTCTTGTCGTTGCGTAGCTATGTTTAAGCGAGCAAATCCAGATTGCCCGATAGCATCCATCGCAGTAACTACGGATTGATGTGTCGCTTCTGCATCGGCTATTAAAATTATTGGCAGATCTCGATCGCCCCCGGATTCCAATTCCAGTCCGCGAATCAGTGTTTCGACTCGATTGTTTACCAACGCTCTGCCATTGATCACATAGCTACCTTCCCTAGACACAATTATTTCAATTTGAGCTGTTTGGCTCTGGGCCAATTCCGCGTTTGCTTCTGGCAAGTTTACCAGTAATCGAGTTTCACGACTAAATGTAGTCGTGACCATAAAAAAGATTAATAATAAAAAGACGACATCAATTAGCGGCGTGACATTAATTGAAAGATCGCTTCTTATTGAGCGTTTGAATTTCACTACTGTTTTACTTCCACACGTCTGTCACTATGTATTGCATCAACAAGTTTGATCGATTCATGTTCCAGACTAAGTACTAGTGAATCTACTTTGCGGTTGAAATAGCGATGGAACATATAAGTAGGAATCGCAACGGTGAGTCCAGCGGCAGTAGTAATTAGTGCTTCCGATATTCCACCTGCTAAGGCATTGGCATTGCCGGTTCCTTGTAACATGATTTCACTAAAAACCCGAATCATGCCAACTACTGTTCCCAATAAGCCAAGAAGTGGTGTTATCGCTGCAATGGTCCCCAATGCATTTAAATACCGTTCCATATCATGCACTACCTGTGCAGCAGTTTGCTCGATGCTGTCGATCATAGCAGCACGGCCATGCTTGGAGCTAAGCAGCCCCGCCGCGAGGATTTGACCAAGGGGAGAAGACAACCGTAATTCTCGCAACTTAGTAGAATCCAATTGATTGTTCTTTAGCCAGGTCCATACCTGCGCCACCACATATTTTGGAGAAATACGTGTCGCGCTTAATGTCCAGAATCTCTCTATGACGATGGCGATAGCCACAATGGAACAAAGCAGGATTGGGAACATCAGCCAGCCCCCTGCTCTAACTATCTCTACCACCTAATAACCTCCCTCTCATCGGCGTGATAGATTACCATATTCACGCTATACCGCTGCAATTAGTGATATCGACAAGCTCAGCGATTGCCTGCTGAAATGACTATTATTCAAAATCATACCCGCCCGAGGCAGGGGTTTGTGCACCCATAAATCAATTCATTGAGACTGGCTAGTTCAAGATATTAGGAACTACCGACTTAGGAGAGAATTATTCTCCGCGCAATACTTCTGCTGGCTGAATAGCTGCAGCTCGTCGCGCTGGATAGACCGTTGCAAGTAATGCCAGGATAAATACACCGGCGATGACGAACGCCACATCAACAAAACTTAGTTGTGATGGCAAAAAATCGATTGGATAAACTTCAGCATTTAAAAACTGAATTGAAAA
>JBJLER010000033.1:0-10158 GCA_045565735.1 Pseudohongiellaceae bacterium | reverse complement strand
TGGGTGGTGAGTATTCAGTGGAATTTTGTGGTGGCTGCCACGTTAATCGCACTGGCGACATTGGTTTATTTAAGATCACTAGTGAAACCGGTATTTCGGCTGGTGTTCGACGAGTCGAAGCCGTAACAGGAAAAGGTGCTTTGGCGCTGGTTAATGAGGAAGAACAAATTCTTAAAAAGGTAGGGGAGATTATTAAATCTTCTCCAGCAGATCTCGTGGATAAAGTACGACAGTTAAATGACGGTAATCGAGCTTTAGAAAAAGAAATCGAGCAATTAAAAGGCAAACTTGCTTCTTCCGCTGGTGATGATTTAACTGGTCAGGCCACAGACATGAATGGAGCGAAAGTGTTGGTGGCAAATGTTGCAGGATTTAATCCGAAGTCACTTAGAGATACCGTTGACCAGCTTAAAAATAAATTAGGTTCTTCTATTATTCTTTTGGCAACAGTTGCGGATAACAGAGTAAGTTTGATCGCAGGCGTTAGTAAGGATTTAACTGAAAAAGTAAAAGCCGGCGATCTAGTAAACATGGTTGCTGAGCAAGTCGGTGGAAAAGGTGGGGGTCGGCCAGATATGGCAATGGCCGGAGGAACCGATATCAGTGCTGTGCCTGGTGCTTTGGACAGTGTTAAGCCGTGGTTAGAAGGGAAGCTTTAATCAATGGCTTTAATAGTTCAAAAGTACGGCGGAACTTCCGTTGGTAGCATTGATCGCATTAATGCTGTAGCGGAAAAAATATCCAAGTTCAGAGATAATGGCGATGACGTTGTAGTTGTGGTTTCCGCCATGAGTGGCGAAACCAACCGACTCACTGCGCTGGCTCAAGAAATTATGGAACATCCTGTTCCTCGTGAAATGGATGTTTTACTTTCTACAGGTGAGCAGGTCACTACTGCTCTGCTCTGCATGGCACTGGAAAAACGCGGCTATAGGGCGTGCTCATTTACCGGCGGTCAGGTCAGAATTCTCACTGACGATTCTCATACCAAAGCCCGCATCCGTGAAATCGATACCTCCAGTATACGCTCCCAAATAGAGCAAGGTAATGTTGTAGTCGTCACCGGCTTTCAAGGTGTGGATGACAATGGAAATATTACAACTTTGGGAAGAGGTGGTTCCGACACAACCGCCGTTGCCTTAGCTGCAGCTTTAGAAGCAGATGAATGTCAGATCTTTACCGATGTTAAAGGTGTTTACACTACCGATCCAAAAGTTGTCGAAAGTGCGAAGTTGCTTAAGACTATCACCTTCGAAGAAATGCTCGAGCTGTCCAGTTTAGGTGCGAAAGTTTTACAAATTCGGTCCGTTGAGTTTGCCGGAAAATACAAGGTGCCTCTTAGAGTGCTTTCAACATTTGAAGAAGGAAGTGGAACCTTAATTACATTAGAGGAAGAAACCGATATGGAAGATCCCGCGATAGCTGGAATCGCTTTCGAGCGTGATGAAGCTAAACTAACCGTAGCCGGTGTGCCTGATGTGCCTGGAATCGCTTACAAAGTTATTGGACCAGTGAGTGAAGCCGGCATCGAAGTCGACGTAATAGTACAGAATGCCGCTGCAGATGGATCGAATGACATTACTTTTACGGTTAAACGAGCAGAAAGTGATAAAGCTAAAGAAATACTCGATACCGTAGCGACTTCTTTGAAGGCAAATGAAGTCATTCTCGATAGAAAAATTTGTAAAGTTTCCCTAGTCGGTGTTGGGATGCGTTCGCACGCAGGTATTGCCAGTAAAATGTTTAAAACTTTGGCAGAAGAAAATATTAACATTGAAATTATTACCACTTCAGAGATTAAGATTTCGGTAGTTATCGAGGAAAGATACCTGGAGCTGGCTGTGCGCGCATTGCACAGTGCTTTTGACTTAGGTGAAGCAAGCTCTATAAAAGTCTCAGAATAGGGATTTTTGCACTTTTCTAGAGATAATTACCCCGCAAAATACGCTTGAAAGTGTTGGCAAGCAGTCAATATAGGCAGATACTATGTCTTTGGTTTAGGGCATTCTCGGGAGCAAATCCCGATAATCAAGGCGTTTTCGCGGAAAAGCAGTGCAAAAGATCATCCCTTGTCGTCTTCTAAGTTTGTAATCCTTTAGAATTTAATTAGGTGAACTTTGTGGCAGGAAATCGACAATAAACTTGCACAAATTGGTGACCAATGTGTTTTCCACGTAGTTCTTCAAAGCCCGATATAAGACCAAAATATGGGAAGTACAAAGGAATGATTAATGGAGGAAGGCAATGTTAATACTAACACGCCGCATAGGCGAAACATTGATGGTCGGAGATGACGTTACAGTAACCGTGTTGGGAGTTAAAGGTAACCAGGTAAGAATTGGAGTTAATGCTCCAAAAGAAATCGCTGTTCATCGAGAAGAAATCTACCAACGGATTCAGAAAGAGAAAAGTGGGGAAGCCTCTGCTCCAGAAGAAGGAGAATAGATCCTTCTTAATCAATGCTCTCCATATTTACTCAGGCTTAACAAAAGGTTTTCACGAATTAGGAATGCGCAGATGAAAGTAAAGTTAGTATTACTGGCACTCATTGTTTTCCCACCTGTGTTTGCAGCTGAGGAACAAAACATTTGGAGCTGCGAGGGTATTAGCTCTATCGGTTTTTTTTGGCAGGGTGGTAGCTGGTCAAATCAGTCCTATGCGCCAACTAACTATTTTTTTACCGTTGGATCCGGCGGGGATGCTACTCTGATTTTTTCCGGATACCAATGGACATTTGAAAACTGCGTTAGCAGTAATATAATTCGCTGTTCTACAGATTTAGGCAACGCCATTGTTATGAATTTATCGACGGGTCAAGGTGCGGTTTCGAGTATTGTAGCTGCTGCAGTGCCGCCGGCTGGTGAAGAGGCAAACACCTTTATGGAGAGGGTTCAGTGTAATCAGGTCGAGAATAATTAAAGCGTGTTATAAGGAACCAGATTACTCTTAAATACTTAACCAGTATGGTACTATTCGCGCCCCCGGAGAGATGGCCGAGTGGCTGAAGGCGCGCCCCTGCTAAGGGCGTATAGGGTTAAACCTATCGAGGGTTCGAATCCCTCTCTCTCCGCCAGTATTCAATTCGCCCCATTCAACTAAACTAATTTTAGAAGATTCCTTTAAAAGAAGTGCTTTGTCGCTAGAAGCTTGCGTGTAAAAAATCCAAAGCAGAATTTTTCGTACGCGCCATATTATTGTTTAAAACCGCAAGTTGAGTTCTTGTAGTAGATGCACCTCTCCTTGGGAAGCATTTAATCGAATAGGCTTAATTGCTTTATAAGCTTCACTTTCATACCAACCGTAAAACCCTTCTTCATCAGGAAAACGCAGAACGACTATTCTTTGGTTTCGAGCTTCGCCTTCAATTGACTTTGGCGAGTCATCTACAGCTAGCACATCTACACCTAATTCTTCAAACATTGGTAAAACTTTGTTTTGATACTCGAGGTATTTATCTTCGTCTTCGATAGATATGATTGCTACCATAATTACACTCATATGATCTCCTTAAAACTCTCTTCTAAGTTAAGTAAGATGGCTTATCGCCGTCAGTTTATACCGCTTTTTCTGAATAAAATCGCTGAATTTCATCAGCATTGAATTCTAATTCTTCTAGAATGGGTTGGGTGTGCTCCCCTAAACCAGGAATAGCTGAAAGAGTGGGTTCAAATTCGCTGTTGTTCGCTGGGGGTTTAAAGCTTGTTATAGCTCCTTTTGGTGTACTCGTGGTGACAAGACGGTTTAGTGCATTTAATTGTGGATGATTCCAAACTGCTTCCATGTCGTTTACGTTAGCAAAAGCAATGTCCGCCTCATCCAATTTCGCGCATACTTGTTCTGCGCTTAGTGAACAAAACAACTCCTCGATGATTTCTCTTAAATGCTCTCTGTTTTCAGAACGAGCTATATTGGTTGCGAATCGAGTATCACCTACTAAATCTGGTTTCTCCAACACGATTCTGCAGAAGATGCCCCATTCTCTTTCATGTTGTAATCCCACCAAAATAACTTTTTCGTCGCGGGTGCTAAAAATGCCGTATGGATAGATGGTGGCGTGGTCTGTTCCCATACGGGCAGGAGGCGGCGCTCCTTCATAAGAATAGAATAGTGGGTATCCCATCCACTCCACCATTGCTTCAAGCATGGTTATATCAATCTTGCTGCCTTTGCCGGTTTTTCCGCGTTGGATAATTGCTGCGAGTATAGCTGCAAATGCTTGCATGCCAGCGGCAGTATCTGCGACTGATATTCCTGCCTTAACCATATCTCTTTCAGTACCAGTGACAGAGAGGAAACCTGCTTCGGCTTGCACTAACAAGTCATAAGCTTTTTTGTTTTGATATGGTCCGTCACTTCCATAACCGGATATGTTGCAAACGATAAGTCTATCGTGGTGCTCTTTTAAAGACTCATAATCAAGCCCAATTTTTACCATGGCATTAGGTGCGAGGTTCTGCACCAGTACATCGGTCTTACTTATTAAACGTTGCAATATTTCTTGAGACAACTCGTGCTTAATATCTAGGGTAAAACTTTGTTTAGAGCGATTGGTCCAAACAAAATGTGAGGATTGACCCTTCACCCTTTCATCATAGTGTCTGGAAAAATCACCAACTTTGCGCCTTTCAATCTTAATGACACGCGCACCTAGCTCAGCAAGCTGTCGTGTGCATAATGGTGCCGCGATTGCGTGTTCAAACGAGAGAACTGTAATGCCGTCTAGAGGAGCTGTCTGAGTCATCAAATTAAACAATTACGGCGTTTGAGTGCATACATAAGGCATCGTCAGGCCCTTTGATCCAGAGCTGAAGATTGCCTTCGTTATCAGGAATTGAACCGCAAACTTCAAATGTGTCAAGATCAAAAACAGGCTTCATTGCTTTGAACTCGAATTTACTAAGAGTTTTATCCGGAAATTGTTCTGACAATAAATCTACTAATAAAGTTGCCAGAAGAGGTCCATGCACAATGAGCCCGGGATAGCCTTCGTTTTTTGTCACATAATCGCGATCGTAATGAATTCTATGGCCGTTGAAAGTTAGTGCAGAATAGCGAAACAACAAGACAGGATCTGGCTCGATCTTCTTAGTATAGTCTGCGATCTGGGATACCTTTTTCGCTGGCGGGGACTCCATTCCTTCAAGTGCGTGATCTCTGTAAACGATGTCATGCTCTTCCGATATGGCATTTTCTAAGTCTGTTCTAATTTCGTGTCGAACCGTGACGAAAGCCAATTGCCCACTGCGACCTTCTTTATAGTTAATGCTCTTAATTGTTGACACTCGATTCACTTCTTCGCCAGCGTGCAGCGGGTGGTGAAACTCGAAGCGACTACCAGCCCACATACGTCGCGGAAGAGGAATTGGCGGCAGAAAATCGCCTCGTTCAGCATGGCCATCGTTAGCGATCTTCGACTGTCTTGCTGGAGCGAGAAAATATAACCAGTGCCACAGCGGCGGCAGTATGTCTCCGGGCGAGAATTTCAGATTATCTTTATCGAGTGTGGCGGCTAAGCCAGTGAGTGGGGCTAGGGTTAAAAAGTCTGTAGCAGACTCTGACTTGCCTATCCAGCTCTCATATTCTGACGCATCTATGCTCATTGCTTATTTTTCGTGCTGTAATCGATCGAACAGAAGAATTTAATGGATGCGGCTACAAGTTGCTACTAAAATGATGCCCCGATACTTGCATCACATAATTTATAGGGCTCGAGATACAGAATAATGACTGGGAAGTATTTTGAAGAATTAGGCATTGGCATGGAATTCGACCATTTGCCCCATCGTACTATTACGGAAACAGATAACTATCTGTTCACAACAATGACTCATAATCCTCAGCCATTGCACCTCGATGTTGAATTTGCCAAAACTACTCAGCATGGACAAATAATAGTAAACAGCCTTTTCACTTTGGGATTAGTTATCGGTTTATCTGTCGGTGATACGACATTAGGTACTACCATCGGTAATTTAGGTATGGATAAAACCGAGTTTCCTAATCCTGTGTTTATTGGCGATACCATTCGGGTGACTACTAAAATTGTTGATAAGCGTGAGTCTAAATCAAAGCCCGATCGTGGCATAGTATGGTTTCAACACACTGGTATTAATCAACGAGATGAGATTGTTTGTGAATGTTTGCGTAAAGGAATGATGTTACGAAAAGTTAGTTAATTCCAAACCTGAAATGAATCAGCGCTATAAGAGGGCAGTTGTGACCAGAAAACCATCTAAAGGGAAAAGAGGATTAAGACGATCGTTGCATTTTGTGCCTGGTGGAAATGATCGCATGTTTGAAAAAGCGCTCGCCTTAAGTGCTGATTCTCTAATCTTGGATCTGGAAGACTCTGTAACACCGGGAAATAAAATTGCAGCCCGAGAACATGTTTGTCAATGGATAAAAGAAACAGATTTTGGTGATCAAGAATGTCTTGTGCGAATAAACCCACAAGATACTAACTGGGGTTCAGATGATCTTAGAGCAATCATGGAGGTTTTGCCTGATGGCTTTGTATTACCAAAAGTTGCATCTCAACAAGATGTAGATTACATAGACGGAGTTATAACCGAACTGGAACAGCAACAAGAAGCAGAAGCGGGAGCAGTGTCTCTAATTCTAATTGGGACAGAAGTGCCGGCAGCCATATTTAATCTTCACCAAATGGCACACAGTGAAAGAGTCGAAGGTATAACCTGGGGAGCAGAAGATCTTTCTGGGGCGATAGGTGCAAAAGCAAAACGAGACGCAAATGGAAACTACCTGGAAGTGTTTAGTTTTGTTCGCTCCACGTGTCTTTTGGCAGCAGTAGCTTGCAACGCACAACCGATAGATGCTGTTTATGTGGATATTAAAAACCCAGAAGGATTAGCCCAAGAGTGCAAGACTGGTGCAGACATGGGCTTTACTGGAAAAATAACTATCCACCCATCGCAAATTGAAATCGTTAATAGTGCTTTCACGCCAACTCAAGCTGAAATAGATGAAGCTAATGAATTAATCGCAGCATTCGAAGAATATGAAAAAGCTGGCAAGATGGCTTTTACGTTTAGGGGTCAGATGGTAGATGTTCCTCATTTACGACGCGCTAAAGAAATTCTAGAAATTGCTGAGCGGATTTCAGATCAAGCAAGTTAAGTTATGGTTACGGAATAGTTCATGGATTTTACAGAATCAGAAGAACAAAAACTCATAAGGGAATCAGTAAGAAAACTTTGTTCCGCCTTTCCTGACGAATATTGGGAACAACACGACCGAGAAGGCAAATTCCCTGATGAGTACTTCAATGCTATGGCTGAAGCTGGTTGGCTCGGAATTGCCATTCCCGAGGAGTATGGGGGAGCCGGAAAAGGCCTTCAGGAAGCTGCGATTATATTAGAAGAAGTTGCTGCGTCTGGCGCAGCAATGAATGGGGCAACACCGGTTCATCTTTCAATATTCGGTATGCACCCGGTGGTTAAACATGGCTCAAATGACATGTGTGAAAAATATTTGCCAGCAGTTGCAGAAGGCAAACTTAACGTTGCATTTGGTGTTACCGAACCCAATGCCGGTAGCGATACAACTTCAATAGAAACTTTTGCGCGTCTCCAAGGTGATCATTATCTCGTTAGCGGTAGAAAAGTATGGACTACCAAAGCGTTTGAATCTGAAAGAGTGTTGCTACTGGTAAGAACCCAGTCAAAAGAGGAAGTGGATCGCAAGACGGAAGGCATGACATTGCTACTGGCGGAGCTGCAGAAACCTGAAGTTTCAATTTCTGCTATTCCTAAATTAGGTCGAAATGCAGTGCGAACCTGTGAAGTAGTTTATGACGATCTAAAAGTTTCGGTGGAAGATCGGGTGGGTGAAGAAGGCCAAGGATTTCGATATTTATTGGATGGGTTAAACGCCGAGAGAATTCTAATTGCGGCCGAATCCATAGGAATTGGTAAAGCCGCATTACGTCGAGCTGTGCAATACGCCAATGAACGCGTTGTGTTTGATCGGCCTATTGGGAAAAATCAGGGCATTGCTTTTCCTCTAGCCGAAGCGAGGACAAAACTCGATGCTGCGGAACTTATGACAAGAAAAGCTGCCTGGAAACTAGATAACAATCTTCCCTGCGGTACAGAAGCAAACATGGCGAAATGGTTAGCGGCGGAAGCCGGATTCTATGCCGCAGATTGTGCCATCCAGACTCATGGTGGTTTTGGTTATGCTAGGGAATATCATGTCGAACGTTATTGGCGTGAAGCGCGATTAATGAAGTTAGCGCCAATCTCCCAGGAAATGATTCTTAATTTTATTGCAGAGCACGAGCTAGGGCTGCCACGTTCTTACTAGGCGGAATTTAATTCGGTGGTAAGTTCACAAGCTTAAGATGAACAGGGTGCGCATAATATGACGTACGCATCATAAAGTTACGACTTTGAATCCTGAGTAAATTGGAAAAGCAGTTTTAAACGCAAGGAATATCATATATATAAACCTCAGCTTACTTAACTACAAAAAATAACTACATAAATAATCTAAAAAACAGAACAAACTTCGCTGCGTGCTTGAACGCGAAGAATAATATAGGTGATCTCTATGAAAATCTTTAAGGGACTTTTAACAAGTGTGTTTTTTGCACTTACATCGCTAACTTTTGCAATTGAAGAACCTATCACTCTCACATCTGGTCAGGTGGACGGCATCGCATTAGAAAGTGGCGTGCAGGCATTTCTCGGTATTCCTTTTGCGGCGCCACCGGTGGGTAATTTGCGATGGAGGGCTCCACAACCGCCAACTCCCTGGCAAGGGGTTAGACAAGCCAATAATCATCCGCCTGCCTGCATGCAGCGAGGCAATCGCTACATGAGCGAAGATTGTCTGTATCTAAACGTCTGGACCAAAGCAGAATCTGCCGAAGCAAACCTGCCGGTCATGGTCTGGATTCATGGTGGGGGTTGGGCCAGCGGTGCTAACAGTGTCCCCATATACGATGGTGAACAATTTGCTCTAAATGAAGTTGTTCTTGTTTCAGTTAACTATCGCATGAATGCATTTGGTTGGATGGCGCATCCGGCACTCTCTAGTGAATCACCCGAAGGCGTTTCTGGAAACTACGGTATTCTTGATCATATCGCCGCATTGGAATGGGTTCGTGATAATGTCGCTGGATTCGGTGGTGACCCAAACAATGTAACTATCTTCGGTGAGTCTGCCGGTGGTGGTAGTGTTTATTCATTATTAGCTACTCCGTTGGCAAAAGGGCTCTTTCACAAAGCAATATCACAGAGTACCTGGATTACTTCTTACAACGTTACCAATTTAAGTTCTCATAATGGCATGACTGCTAGCGCTGAATCTCGTGGCGAGGAAGCAATTAGCAGCAAACTGGATGAACTCGGCGCAAGAGGTGTTGGTCAGTTAGAAAATATGCGCAACCTCACCGCTGCGCAACTCATGGAAATGAATCTCGGCGTATCACTCATTGTTGATGGTTATATATTTCCAAAATCTCCAGCAGAAATTTTCGCTGAAGGATCCCATAATGCGGTGCCATTAATCGCAGGTGTTAATGATGGAGAAGGGCTTTTCTTTATTCGACCAGGACGTACATTTGGAAACGTTGAAGAACAGCGTGCGGCAAGAGTAGAGGAGTTTGGAGAGTATGCTGGAAATCTCTTGGACATGTATGTTGCAGACAGCGATGAAGATGTCTACAACATTGAAGTGGATTATAACACTGACTCCTGGTTTGCTCGTCCTACTAGAGAGATCCTCAATGCTATGGCCCTTACGAGTGAAGACAGCTACATGTATTTATTCACTCGTAATCTTGGTAATCCTGAAGAGCGTTCGCCTCATGCAATGGAATTAATGTATGTCTTTAATACTTTACCTTCTAGTGCAAGAGATGAAGATTGGGAAATCGCCAGACTAATTAATGATTACTGGGCAGAGTTCGCAAAATCTGGCACACCTAATAACAATGATTTACCACAATGGCCTGTATATGACATTGAACAGGAAACTCATCAGGTAATGGCATTGAAGTAAAACAGGGGGGGGGGGGGGGGGGGGGGGGGGGGGGGGGGGGGGGGGGGGGGGGGGGGGGGGGGGGGGGGGGGGGGGGGGGGGGGGGGGGGGTGGGGGGGGGGGGGGGGGGGGGGGGTGGGGGGGGGGGGGGGG
>JBJLER010000032.1:0-10358 GCA_045565735.1 Pseudohongiellaceae bacterium | reverse complement strand
GATCGAGCAGAGTGCCGTCACCATCTTGAGTATTAGCGAGCCGATCTACAAACTTTTTGAACAGTGATACGTGGTGTGTATTAATTCGCGTGTACTGTTGAATGTTATGCGGGTTCAATTGATGGTGTGAAACCGTATGGTGTCCTTCGGGAACGCCAATGTCTGGATAGGCTCTGCCACTCAGCTCTCTTGCCATCTGCATCACACTCACTCGAGTCACATCTGCCTGATAGGCTAGTGCTAGCATTTCAAATAAAGTATCGATGTGCTCTTCAAAGGTATCGGGCACACCATCAGGTTGTTCTACTGAAGGTAAAGGACGACTTGCGTTGTTTTGTTCGGCACGTTGAATGCGGCGTTCAATTTCGCGAACTGCAGTTAAGTATTCATCCACCACAACTTTATCGCCATGGCCTAAATCCTTTTCTAAATTGCTTATGCTGTCAGAAACCGAATCAAGAATACTTCGGTCGGTCTTCATTTGTGCTATGCGCGCTTCAACACTACCACCGTCACCAAATAATCGTTGAAATAAAACGCGGGGATCACGTTCATGGGGAAGCGGAGTAGTGGGCGAACTCCATGAAGTCGAATTTTGATAAGTACAGCTATAACCGTTTTCGCAATTGCCAACAGTAAAATTAGAATCAGTAGTCAGTTGTAGTGAACGCAAGGAAGTTTCCTGGCCAAGCACATCTGCAGCATATTGGTCGATAGTTTTCCCTGCTTCGATGTCCGCGCCTTCTGTGCGCTTTGGTAATACACCGCTGAGCCAACCACCATGGGCACGAGTGTGTACGCCCCCACCTTCATTCGGACTAACCAGTGCACTATTACTTAGTCCGCTGATGACCACCATGTTTTCGCGATAAGACTTTAGTGGTGAAAGAATCGGAGTCATGGTGTAGTTCTTGCCGTCATTTCCTTCAGGGTGGAAATTTGGTAGAAACATTCCATTCGGCGCATAGAAGAATCCCAAGCGAGGAGTCGGGTTTGCCGCTGTGTTGGCAAGTGCCTTCATTGCTGGCGCCATGGCACCCAGGAATGGTAACGCAACCATCGTGCCCATGCCGCGCAACACTGTACGCCGGGGTAAGGCTTTTTTGGTTATAAATGTCATGATTCCGATCTCCTATGCAGGAAAGGATAACTCAATACTATACCGGTGATTATAGATTGCATTCCATAATTACTTGCTTCGGCATCTCGCACTATCTGGCGAACGGCGGGCATATCGTAATATTCCAGCCCGCGCCCTAAGGCGTAGGTCATGAGCTTTTCAGTAAAAGTACTGACAAACCTTTCAGGCTGGACCACCAGCGCCTCCCGCAAATCGGTGACACCATCGAATGAAGTTCCATCGGGTAGTACCCCTGATGTATCGATCTGATTAAACCACTCATCTACCTGGCGATAGCGGCCGATTGCATCGAATCCTTCCAAGGCGAAACCGGCAGGATCGATCATGGTATGACATGCAGCACATACAGGATTGGATCTATGAGCTGCCATGCGCTCACGCATTGTGGCAACTCGTGCTGAAGTTTTTCTGTCATCGAGCGCTGGAATATTAGGCGGTGGATCGGGCGGGGGTGTTCCTAAAATATTATCGAGAATCCATTTCCCTCTTAGTACCGGTGAAGTGCGTATGGCATGAGAGGTAAGAGAAAGAATGCTGCCATGACCTAACAGTCCTTTTCTTGGACTGTCTTCAGAAAGCACAACTTTGCGAAAGTGTGTACCCTGAATGTTTGGAATGTCGTAATGACCAGCGAGTCTTCCGTTTAAGTAGGTGTAATCCGCTATAAGCAAATCTAAAACGCCTCGATCTTCACGCACAATACTATCGAAGAACATTTCTGTTTCGGTAATCATTGCCTGTCGCAAAGTTTCGTCGAAGGCAATCGCATAGGGTTCACCCGGACGAACAATGGTCGCGAGATTTCTTAATTGCAACCATTGACCGGCAAAGTTTTGTGTTAAAGCTTTTGAACGCGGATCGGCTATCATACGCGCAATTTGTTTTTCTAGTTCCGCTGGCTCACTGAGTTTATTCTGCTCTGCAAGTGCAAGTAACTCTTTGTCTGGGATTGATGACCATAGGAAGAAAGATAAACGAGAGGCTAATTCGATATCAGAAATCTGATACGGCATTCCGTCGCCGCTATCGCCAGGATCAGATTCAATTCTTACTAAAAATTCTGGACTCACCAAAAGTCTGCGTAAAGCTAATTCAATGCCTTCTTCAAAATTGCCACCGTCAGCGCGAGCCATGAAATAGAAATCCATTAACACGTTAGTGTCATTCTCACTAACCGGACGGCGATATGCTTGCCTAGCTAAGCTAGTAACAATTTCCTCGGCGCAGGCAGTTTCTTCGTTTGGATTTTTTGGTGTACAACTAAATACCTTATCGCGGCTTGGAGTATCTCCAGAGCTTCTAAAATTGAAAGGTCCTTCAATTGTTATACTGGTTACGAAGGGCATAGAGCCCAGCGGTCCGCCTGAATTTCCAGATGTGCGCGGATTTTCGAATCGTTCTCGTACTTGTTCTACTAGTGCTGGTGGTCGTCGATAAAAAGCAACACCAACTTCGCGGGGGCCGGCAGCAACAGGAACTTGTAAATCGACTGTAGATGAAGCACCAACCTCTATAGTTTCTACAGGTACGCCATCGATTGTTATCTCTAATCGATGAGCATCAACAATTCCTCTTGTACCACTGAGTTGTACGCTAAGTTCATAGTCCGCATCAACGGGAAATTGGTAGGACACTAATATGCCACCGCGAGTTCCGATAGGAAGACCAGTCGCCCGAGCATGTTGTTGTTCGTCTTGTTGAGTTCTAAAGGTTTGTGAGATTGGTGCCCGTGGTGGACTACCCACCGCTAAGCGGCTGATCGTGCGACTTGCTTCCAGATATCTCTCCATGAGAGATTGAGACATGCGCAATACACCACCAATATTATCAAAGCCGTAACTTGCATCGTCCGCTGGCAAGTAGTTATCAACTTCGATTTCTAGAGCGAGCAAATCGCGAATGGCGTTTCTATATTCTGCACGATTCAAGCGATGGAAAGTTGCCTTGCGTCCAGGGTTTGGATTTTCGAGTGTGGCGTTATCTAATTCCGTTTGTAACCATTGACGAAAGTTTTCTAATTGATCGTTTTCAGGTCTAGGCATGCCAGCAGGTGGCATTAATCCGGCTCGCAGTTTTCTAACCACTTTTTCCCAGTGATCTGCATCAGCAGCAACATTGTTTATATCGAGGCTGTCCAGGGCCAATCCCACTGCCCTAAGCTGGCTGCCGAGTGGATCGGTAATCGCGCTGGGGTCAGCATCGACAGTGCGTTGGTTATGACAAACCACACAATACTGATCCACCATTTGCCGATATCCTTGTTCGCTCTGAGCATTAGCCATGTGCGCGTTCAGGACCAGGCACAAGGCTGCAAACGCAGAGACTACGGGGGACAAAGAGAAGGCTCTTATTGTTTTTCTTGTTTCCATGCCACTGCCTGACTGGGTCAATTTCGCGGTCGGATTGGTCTTCTTGTTCTGTTGAAAACCTTAACAAATTCGGGGTTTTGAAGCATTAAGTTTAAGACCTAGAATTTGTGAGAAATTGCAACCGAAAAGCCCAGTTTCAGAGCCGAATGAGGTATATTAGTTAGCACTAAGAGCCGCAATCAAACTATGAAAATCCTAATAACAATTGCCCAGTTTCTTGGCTTAGCCATTCTTGTTACCGCAGTAGTGGTGATAACTCTTTGGCTGGATGCTAGAGGTGATGATGGACCTTCGGTAATTTTTCGCGGCGGAGTTTTCACTAGTGGAGAGATTTATCAGGGGCCGGAACCGGACTGGAGTTTCACCGATGATATACGTCTGGTGGAATTGCAACTTGATGCGACCCAGGATTCACGTACTACTTTTATTATTGAAAGCAATGGCCGCATTTTCGTTACCTCGGATTACATGGGGACAGAATTGGGGAGAATGTGGAAGAAGTGGGCAGTAGAAGCAGCACAAGGCGATGGCGCCGCCGAAATTCGAATTGGTAATACCCGCTATTTGCGAACCATGAGAAGAATTACTGAAGGACCAGAACTCGATTGGGTTATCGAAAAGAAAAGAACCAAGTATCGATCGCTAATAAATCACGAACTTATTGCTTCAGGTGAGGTTTGGGTCTTTGAATTCGAGCCTAGAGGATGAGCTTAAGAGCAAATAACGACTCGGTTGTTCAAAAGTACTTTTAGAAGTTCGGCCCTAGGAGAACGAAGTCTTAAGTTATTTCCAATCGACTCCATCATAATATCTAGTACCCCGATGCCCCTTGCGCGTAACCACTTTCTTAATTTTTTGACCTGGGCATTTCACTATTATCAGTGTTCGCGGTCTTCCTGATTTCGGATTCGTTGCACCAGGAATAAGCTCGGTAATCTTAAGTCGACCGCGAAGTTCATCATTGAAAATTGTGTAAACAAAATCTCCAACTTCTAGTTTGGAAGGATTTCCTGCCATATGAAATTCAAACTCTTTGACTGAACCATCGAAAAGTTTGTTTATACCTTCGTCGCCTCTTGTGGCAGGAATTGTTTTTGTAATTCCGAAACTCACAATGTCTCCTTAAACAACAGGGGCAGCTTGTTCGCCTCGAACTAATCTGCCGGGTCTCGCACCGGTCGCCTGTCCATCCCGATATATAGCTTCACCGCTCACAATCGTTGCGACATAGCCATCTGCATATTGCATTAGCCGTCTTCCCCCCGAGGGTAAGTCGAAATGTACTTCTGGTTTGTGCAGTTTCAATTTATCCATGTCGATGATATTAATATCAGCTTTGTATCCTTGTGCGATTACTCCACGGTCGTATAAACCAACAGCGTGGGCAGTGTCCTGACAATGGGCTTTTATAACCCATTGCAAAGAAAGCTTTTCACCGCGATTGCGATCCCTTACCCAATGGGTCAGCATGTGAGTAGTAAAACTTCCATCGCAAATGGAACCACAATGAGCACCACCGTCGCCCAATCCAAGAATCGAATTGGGGTGTTCCATCATTTCCTTGGCCGGGTCCAATGTGCCCTCGCCGTAATTAAGGAAACAATAATAAATCATATTTCTGCCATCACCTTCGGTGAGAATTTCCCAACAGAGTTCTAATGGGTGGATGTCACGTCTGGCTGCAAGAGCAGAGATACTTTCAGTTGGAGAAGGTTCATAGTTTGGTTCATCGTCTAACACATACAAGTCCTGATACCGTTTATGCACTTGCCGCATAAACGGATTGGTTTCCAATTCTGGTACTTCTTTTAATAGTTGTTCTTTAAAAGATAGATCTCTTAGTTTTTCCAGTTTCTTATCCAGCGGCAGGTGATCGATGGCTTGATAGGAAGGATGTGCACTAAAGGGATTATTGGTAAGTTCCAATCCAAACAAAACACCAACCGGCCGGCCACATACTTGTGCTTTTAAATCTATTCCTTCTTCATTAGCTTCTGCTATCGTTCCGAGAATGTTACGCCAGCCATCAGTCACGCGGTGATGTTGGGCAACCGATACAGAAAGTGGCCGCTCTGATTGTTGAACCATCTGTCGTAGTATTTCGAATTCACTATCGTTTCCTTTGAAATCAGTAACCACTTGCATGACCCCTGATCCGGCTGCACCAACTCCTTTGGCAATGCCAACCATCTCTTCAATTTCGGCAGTTAAGGTGGGCGTAGGTTGCCCTTCAGCAGTTTGGTGATTAAGCGTGCGGGAGGTAGAAAAACCTAATGCGCCTGCCTCAATAGCCTCGGTAGTGAGTGCCGCCATCTTTTCAATATCTTCACTGGTTGCAGTTTCTCGATTGGCACCGCGGTCACCCATGACATAAACTCGCAACGGCCCATGAGGAACTTGCGCGGCAAAATCGATATCGTATTTGCGCCCAGACAGGCTATCTAAATACTCAGGAAATGTTTCCCAATTCCAGGGAAGTCCTTGCGCCAGTACTGGATGTGGAATGTCTTCCACACCTTCCATTAACGAAATGAGTCTCTCTTTATCACCAGGACGACATGGAGCAAAACCAACGCCGCAATTCCCCATCACTGCCGTTGTCACACCATGATTGGAAGAGGGTGTTAACTCGTCACACCAGGTGACCTGACCATCATAGTGAGTATGAATGTCGATAAAACCCGGCGTAACTACCATACCGCTGGCATCAATTTCTTTGCCTACATCGACATCGATTTCGCCAGTCTCCACAACCGCAACAATGATTCCATCTTTGACGGCAATATCACCATGAAATGGAGACTCACCAGTGCCGTTAACGATCAGGCCGTTTTTAATTACCAAGTCATACATATGTAAGGACTATCCGGGAAGTTGAAACTCATCAGCGAAAATCAATCCGCCTTCGCTGTTGTCAGTGCGCAAGTGAATAATTTCCTGATACTCAGGTGAGTTATACCAACCTTCTAACGCTTCTCTGGTTGGAAATTCCAAAACGACTGTAATCGCTCCAAGGTTTCCTTCAACCGGAGTACTACCAGGTCCCGCAACTAAGATTTTCCCACCATGGTTCATTATGGTTGGTCCCACCGATGCGAGATACTGGTTATAACCGTCCTCATTGGTAACGTTGTAATTAGCGACTAAATAGCTGGTCATTGATCGCTCCTTCTATGTATGAAAATAAGTTCTGTTCTGGATTGAGGCTGCGATAAAGGCAGCTCACCCTTTTTTAAAATACGATCCCATAAGAGCTCACTTGCCTGATAAGCCTCTTTCATGATCGCTGCTTCATTCACAGTTAATATCTCATGATCTCGCATGCAAAATTTTCCGTCCACCATTACTGAATCAATGTCTTAAGGTTGCCTATTATGTATCTAGGCAGAAAGGATTCTCCCCGCGGGCATCAGATGATGATTCATTAATGGACACAGGTAACATGTAGGCTCCTATTGCGGCACTAGCGCTAACTAATAACTCATGTCCACTCTATAGCAGTGCCTTTTTTCAATCCATTGTTCATAGATTTTTTCTTAGTTGGGTAAAGCGAGGGCGACAAACTCTGCTGGATCACCATAGCTGCCTATGGCTACGATAATGTATTGTTTGCCGTTGTGCACATAACTCATGGGACCACCGGTGGTACCGGAAGGAAGCTCTATTGTTGCTAGTACTTCACCGGTTGCTTTGTCGTATGCTCGAAACGCGGTTCCCCACATGTTTGGCATTGTACCGCCGTGTAAATTACTGCCTTCGCCAATAAAAAGTAATGTTTTCGTTACCAATGCAACTGGTCGGCTGGCGATACCTAAAGATTGTAGATCAAGATTCTCCAGTGAGGGGTGATCGCTTAGTGAATCACCGTTAGCAACTTGCCAAACATGATCGCCGCGATTCATATCGATTGCTGTAATGCGACCCCACGGCGGCTTTGTCAGGGGAATGCCATTGATATAAGGAGCTTCGCGATTCGGACTCCAGTATTCCATCTCGGTATCTTCCTGTTCCGCTCGCCCCAGTCGATACACTCGCGGAATATCATTAGCGAAGCCGAAGTAGAAACCAGTATCAGGATCAAAAGCGCCGGTGTTCCAGTTCGCTGAGCCCAAGAACCAGGAAGTGTGAGTGTGCCTTGGGTGCTTCCCACTTCATCACTGGCTAAAGTTGGCGGAGTGAATATCGGTCCGATCACAAAATTAGCCACTTCCGCTCGTGCAATTTGGCCGATCTCTGGAAAATCGATAATGTCATCGGGCGTAATTCCCTGAGTTGCAATTGGTGCTGGCTTAGTTGGAAAGGGTTGGGTTGCTGAAAGAACTTCCCCAGGTACATCTGAAACAGGAACTGTCCTTTCTTCAATTGGCCAAACCGGTTCTCCAGTCGCGCGATCGAAGACATAAATAAAACCAGTTTTGTTTGCCTGCATTACGGCGCGAATGGGCCGGCCATCTACAACGATGTTACCCAATACCGGAGGACCTACATTGTCATATTCCCACACATCATGATGCACCATTTGAAAATGCCAAATTCGTTCGCCGCTTTCGACATCGATTGCTACCAGACTATTTGAAAATAAATTATCGCCGCCGCGATGCCCGCCATAGTAAGCAGCCGTTGGAGCGGTAAAAGGCACATAGACAATTCCCAATGTCGGATCTGCGCTTAGGCAGCACCATGCGCCCAAATCACCTGATTCCCTTGCTGAGTCATTTGCCCAGGTGTCGTAACCGAATTCACCTTCCCGAGGAACGGCATGAAAGGTCCAAAGATGTTCTCCGCTTCTGACGTTATAACCGCGCACGTCTTCCGATGCGACACCGCGCCATCTGGTACCACTGTCTCCAGCGCCGTCTATAGTGCCAGCGATTACGATGACATCATTTACAACGATTGGGCCGCCCGAAACGTAACTGAAATTGTTTGAAGATTCTGGAACAAGATTTATGCGACCGTCATCGCCGAACGAAGAAATGGTTTCGCCATTGTCGGGATTTAACGCAAGAAGATTACCTTTGCGAATCACAAATAGAATTTCATCCGATCCATCGGACCAGTATTCAACTCCGCGGGAGCTTTGTCCCTCCACTTCGGCAAGAGTGCTTTCATCTGGTTCCTGTACCCAAAGAGTCTCTCCGTTTGCGGGATCAAACGCTTCGACCAAGCCAACACCATTAGAGGAATACAGCACACCATTTATAAAAATCGGCGTAGCACGCAGATTTCCAGAAATCCGCAAGCTAGGGTATGCGCTGGTTATAGATTCATCGACGGCGGGTCGTCGCCAAACGATTTCTAAATCAGAAACATTGTCCGAGTTTATCTGCGCCGCCGGTGAATAACGTTGGAAATAGTGACTGGATCCCCAATAAGTCCAATCAGTCTGCCCGAGAGAAGATGAAGATAGTAGAATAATAATAAGTGAACTAAGGAATCGCTTCATGACGCTTTTACCTGATAATTGTCAGAACACTCATCTTTCTTAGATTGCGGGCGCGCTACATTATTGTTGTAGTGTATTGGCAGCTGAAGCAAAATGAGTCAGATCTAATTCTGTTCTCACTGATTTGCCCAAATCGTTTTCCATGTCATCTATAGGTATTCCCATGGAATCTGCAATACGGACCATCCGCTGGAAATTTGCGGCTACACCAGCTGCATCTACCAGCACACTTGCACCGGCTTCATCCAAAAGTTTTTGACGTGTTTTTTCAAGCAATACCTGATTACGAGTAGCTACAGCTTCACCTAGTAACATAAGTTCTTTGCCGTGTTTAATTCCCAATGTTGCGGCTTCTTGATCACCGTTAACGCCTTGAAGATTTATATCAGTTTCTGTTGTCATTGAGCTCGCACGGAGCATCGAGGAATGCGCGTTAGTTCAGTAGAAACATTCATTTATTGCAGAAACTCTTGCAGCAATAAGTTCCATCTGCATGCGATTAATTGAACGATCTTCTTGCCCAATCAAATTTGCCATGCCTTCAACAGAAAGATAAATTGCACCGGATAAAGCCAACCAGTCTCTTAGAGCATCTGGCACCAGTGAGAGCGCACGAATGACATTGGCATTGCGACCATTCGGCCAAAGATTTTCTTCAGCACCGGCCAATCCTTCCCTTGGCAGCATTGGCACAAAGCCAGTTCCCAATTCAGCTTGTGCTGGTCGATAGTGCGATGGTGCACCAGCAACTACTTCTGGCATCTCTTCCAGAGGTAGGCCAAGAGCTCGATGGAATTCATCAATACTAAATACACACACCACAATGCCGGCTAATTCCACATAGGCTTCAGTGCTTATGCCTGCATCGGGAAGGCTTTCTACCCAGGATCGAGTGATTCGGGTTTGATCTGTG
This sequence comes from Pseudohongiellaceae bacterium, assembly GCA_045565735.1. Classification (GTDB taxonomy): domain Bacteria; phylum Pseudomonadota; class Gammaproteobacteria; order Pseudomonadales; family Pseudohongiellaceae; genus UBA9145. Next base: position 489 of record JBJLER010000032.1, on the reverse strand, counting down.
ATGATGCGATGTACTGCATCCACTGCAGCTGGGTCGAGTTGCGAGTCAGATTCATGTTCACCGGCAATATTATAAGGGGAAAGAGCATGCTTACGCTCGTGACAGAAACTACAACTAACCGCAACTCGCGATTCCAGAGCAATGGCCACGCGCTCCGCGCCTGTCCACCAGGATCCAGACTGAGCTAGCCGTTGCCAGAATTCACCAAATTCTTTCTTAATGTCGTCACGAATTGGGTATGGACAATTCGAATATTCAAAGTAAGCCACTAAATGGTCACTCTTATTAGTTTGAACTCTAGTTTGCCCCTTTACTCAAAATAAATCTTCAATTAATTGCAGGAAATTAATTGGGCAAACTACCAGCTAACGTAGAAATGCTATTAGGGGGAGCGGTAGTATAGAATACGGCCCGGTTTTAGTTTATTGAGGAAATTTTTGTGTCTATTCCTGATTGTATGCAAGGACGCTTATCGATTCCCGCAATCGG
>JBJLER010000031.1:0-10597 GCA_045565735.1 Pseudohongiellaceae bacterium | reverse complement strand
GACGTCGTGTGCACGCGGCGCCAATTACTTATGAAGTCGATGGCCAACAACATATAACCATCGCTTCTGGAAATGTCGTTTATACCTTTACGCTAGATGACTAAATAATTTGGCGGGCCACACCCACAATTCGCGGCCCGCCACTTTTCTTTTTATTATAAATCTAACACTTTGTCTGAGATATTTACGTTTGGATTTCTAAAGAGAAAGATAAGTCCTATAGTGATTTATGTAATCGCAGTGTTAATGGTCCTCAGAACAGCTTGATAAAGCCTCCCCCCCGATTGTTAGGTTCTGCGCTCCTCTTTGTTACTTACTCAACTCTTTTAACCATATTCTTGTTCTGAGCACTACCCGTCGTGCGAACCAACTTTTACGCCTGGATAATAGATCTCGTTGTGTCGGCCATGGGCGCATTTAAATTTATTTACTACTTAGTTTTAATACTGGTCTTATTGAATGCGATTGAAGACTTTGGACTAACATTGAGCGTCTATGCAATACCTCCAGTATGTTCGACTGCGATTTTTGTGTACCTGATAATCGCAACGATTCGAAAATCTTTTGGCCTTTTTTCTTTTGGTTTAAAGCTCCATGTTTCTCTAACTACTTTCTAATAACTCATTTACTGCGCGGTAAGCTTCGTTGATTGAGCCATCGGTATGGGGACTAGCGGAAGCATCGCAGTTCGCGATAGCTATTCTTCCATATCGCTGCCTACCTACCACGCATGGCCTGGTGTTTGTAGTTGAGTAAGCCCACTCTTCCGAATCAGATAAAGGATTGTAAGAATAGCTATAGCCATGGGGCCATCGATTAACTGTTATACCTAATATGTCTTTTTCATCATCAAAACCATGAGGGCTTAAAATACGACTTAATTTATCCCGAACCATAAATTCAAAATCATCAAAACTGCTATTAAGCATATCAGTTCGACCCACTAGGTGTTGCTCGCGCCGGTTTAGCCCTTTATCTGGCGCGTCGAAATATGCAGACATACGAACTACAAGAGGGTCGCGAGGATCACGATTTGTTTTGTAATCCCCCATGGCAAGGGCGGCTTGCAAACTGGTGCGAGAAAAGGTTTTGCCAGGTGCTGTTACTGCAGAGATGCCAGCATTCATGAATGGCATCCAGTTGGAGACCAGTACACCACAATACATTAAGGGAGATTTAACACCATAGGTTAACGCTTCTTTTTGCGTATCTGAAATCTCATGACAGATATAAGGAATAACAGTGTTCCAACAGGCTAATACGACATTCTTGCTCCTTACTGAGTAAGCTTGATTGCCTCTCACATAACTAGTTAAAACCTGATTGTCATTAACATGACGCACATCATTAACAAAACTATTTAAGCGAATACGACAACTGTTTCCATTTTTATCTAATTGTTGATAGTTCAATGAAGCGGTCACTACGTCTTCCATGTCGTGACCTGGAATTGAACTTGGAATCAGTGAGCGCACCAACAAGCGAGTTATAGTGGCATTGCCATCGGGAAAATACATATCAGGATCGCCTTCGTTCGCCCGTTCTGCATTTTCTCGACCATGTTGACCGCCAGGTTCATGAGCTAACAAGTTTCTCGGTAAATCTTCTATAGTCAGCCCGGCGAATCCGGGGAAACCATTATCACGAAAATAAATTGCGGGGATAGCATCCGGGCCTACAACTAAGGAACCATGGAATGATGACTGGAAAAGCTTTACTACTATCGGGTCTACCTGCACGATATTAACCAGGTAGTCGTGGTAACTCATATTACAAAGGCGACTACGGGTTTCTTCAGTGCTTAATCCAGGAAAATAGTTTTCTTTAGTTTCGTAGAGACGCACAACGTCTCGTTTGGCTTTGTCGCTTAAGGGAGATTTGGCGATGGACTCACGAATGGAACTTGCTCCATACCCTACTACGAGTTTGTCGGCACCGAATGTCTCCTCATCGAAAAACATGCTGGAGCGAAGACCAAGATCGCGATAGTAAGAGAACATGTCTCGGTTCTTTTCAAAGTAGCGAGTACGATCTATTCCTAGCTCCCACAATAGACCAGCGGAGACTGTGCTGTATTGTGATGGCGCTTCCACATTGAGGGTACCACCATTCACTAGATACATACGGCCGTCGTGCCAGAGTTCATTGCGTTTGGCATGACCACCGAAATCATCGTGATTGTCGAGAATTAAAATTCGCGATTCAGGGCCATGTTGCTTGCGAAAAAAATAAGCTGCTGATAGGCCGCTAATACCTCCACCAACAACCACTAAATCGAATTCCTGTTCGCCTGTGTCAACTGCCTGCCAAGTTTGGCCATCGCGAAAACTGTGTGCAACCTCGAATGATCCTTCATGACTGCCACGTAAACCTTGCAATGAAGGCGGATAGTATCCAAGGGGAATAGCATTTTGATCCACCAAGCCCTGGGCAATTGCTTCCATAGGAGAAATGGCAGTTCCTGCTATCGCAGAAATAGCGCAGCCATTTAGAAAATCTCGGCGGCTGATGGAATCGGTCTTTTTGTCCTTCTTATTCGTATTTTTTGTCATGGCTCAGTACTTATTTTCAAAATCAGTGAATTCATTTTACTCATCTAGAATACCTTCGAAACTGCCAAAGATCATGCATCCCATCAAGATAGCAGCGGAATCTCTTCAGATTGCATGTCATACCGAGACATACCGACCACTTAATTAGTTCACAGCCAGTTCTTTTTTCATTATTCTCTCTGTTAGCTATCTACAATAAAACTTAGAAGTGACCCAATTATAGTCACTCCGCAACGGAGGGTTTCCATGTTAGGCAAATCCGCAATTGGCAGCTCAACCCTTATGAACTGCCTCAACTTTCTTATCCTTAGCCTCGTTAGTATTTCGGTATCTGCTCAGCAAATAAATTACCGACCTAACCCCGGAGATTGGCGCTACATCGGTGGAGATGCCGGGCATACTCGTTCGACTCCATTAAATGAAATTACTCCACAGAACTTTCAAAACCTAGAAGTTGAATGGAGCTGGAGCGACGCCAGTTTTGGTTCGACTCCGCCCCGCTCTACCCCGGTATATGCAAACGGTAAGTTAATTACGGTAGCCGGCGCGCGCCGCTATGTTGTGGCGATCGACCCTACTACAGGCGAAACCCTATGGAGCTTCAGAGAGCCCAACACATTCCGCTGGGAATATTCAATGCGAGCTCCTTGGGGAAAGGGAATCGCATATACTGAGATAGATGGTCGTGGTGTAGTTTTTATCGTAACTCCTGCATTCTTCCTATACGCCCTCGATGCCGAGACTGGAGACTTACTTGAAAATTGGGGTTCACCAATTCCATTGGAGGGTTTTCCTCAATCTGGCGGCGTAGATCTAATACCTGACCTCATCTCCGACTGGGGGCCCTGGTTAAATTCCGGTGAAACATACGATCCAAATATCGGTATTCCATTGGAACTCGGATACATAACCAACTCCTCGCCACCAATCGTAGTCAATGACACAATTGTTGTAGGCAATTCAGCAGAACAGGGATACAACCAAACTCGAACCGAAAATGTGCCAGGCGACATACTTGGTTACGACATACAAACTGGTGCTTTTAAATGGAAGTTTAATGTCATACCGCGACCGGGTGAAGTAGGCCATGAAACTTGGGAAAACGACGCATGGTCATACACCGGCGATGTTTCTTCCTGGGCGCCGTTGTCAGCGGATCCTGAATTAGGACTGGTATATGTACCAACGAATGCAGCAACAATCGATTTCTACGGAGGATTTCAACCTGGCGACAACCTCTTCAGTGCCAGCCTAATTGCATTAGATGTGGAAACTGGAGAACGAGCATGGCATTTCCAGATGGTGCATCACGATGTCTGGAATAACGATACTCCGACGGCGCCTTTACTAATGGATGTGGTAGTTGATGGCCAAAGGGTGCCAGGTGTCTTTCAGGCGACTAAACAAGCATGGCTCTATTCCTTTAATCGGGAAACTGGGGAACCAATCTGGCCAATCGTTGAGCGCCCAGTTCCGGCCTCGAATGTGCCAGGGGAAGTTCTCTCCCCTACTCAACCTTATCCAACAAAACCGGCTGCTTATGACATTCAGGAGTTAACTGAAGACGGACTGATCGATTTCACACCAGAGCTCCGACAGGAAGCGTTGGAAATCGTCTCTGAATACAAACTTGGAGGAATATTTAATCCTCCAATGCATAAAGATAATCAGGAAGGATTAACAGGGTCAATCTGGTGTCCGGGAGAACTCGGCGGCACGAATATTACCGGGCCGCCGGTTGCCGATCCTTCTACGGGAATTATCTACACCATATCCCGCACCAATTGTGGTTGGCGCACCGTTGTACCGGGTGAAGAAAGAGATATTCTTTTAGAGGAACCTACCGGCGTGACGATTGCGGACTATGCAGTTGGAATGGGAACTCCTAATGGCGTGCGGGGACCGCAAGGCCTGCCATTAGAGAAACCACCCTATAGCCGTATTACCGCTATCGATCTAAATACCGGTGACCATCTCTGGTGGATTCCTAATGGTGGTACGCCAAGATTTGTTCAGGAGCACCCTGCCTTGCAAGGCTTAGATATCCCGCCGACTGGCAATATAAATCATTCGGCCATGATGGTGACGCCTGGAATGTTACTACATACCGCTATTGGTGATGATGGTGTGACGCCTTATATTTATGCGATCAATAAACAAACCGGCGAGCGCATTGGTATGGTGCAGTCACCAGGGCTAGGCATGTATGGCATGATGACTTATGAACATGATGGCAAACAACGAATCGTGATACAAAGTCCAGGCCAGTTGATAGCTTACAGTCTTCCAGAAGACGACTAGGCTTCGAAGCGCTTAAAATGGCTGGACTAACTCTTCACTTTCGCGCAAGAGTTGTCCAGCTCAACTAAGCTATCTTTCAGTTGGTCAAAGATTAATCAATATGTCTGACTTACCTATTAGCCGATTCCCAATCCCAGATATTAATGAACTGCCTGACGATCTAAAGGAACGCGTTCTCGCAGTGCAGGAAAAAGCTGGCTTTATTCCGAACATTTTTCTAGCTCTTGCCCATCGGCCGGATGAATTTCGCGCGTTTTTTAGCTATCACGATGCCTTGATGGAGGGGGAATCTGGGCTAAGTAAGGCGGAACGGGAAATGATCGTCGTTGCTACTTCGGGCCTTAATCAATGCATTTACTGCGTAGTGGCCCATGGCGCAATTCTTCGAATTCGAGAGAAAAATCAATTAATCGCTGATCAAGTTGCCACAAACTATCAAAAAGCAGATATTAACGATCGCCAGAAGGCCATGTTGGATTTTGCAGTTAAAGTGTCACAAAAATCCTATGAAGTCGGTGAAAATGATATTAAAGCCTTACTACACCAAGGGTTTAGCGAAGAAGACGTGTGGGATATCGGATCAATTTCAGCCCTTTTCGCCCTGTCCAACAGAATTGCCAATATGGCAGGTATTCGACCCAATGATGAATTTTACACGATGGGCAGAAATGAAAGATCACAATAATCAGTAACTAACAGCAGAATTCCCACGGTCTTTTTCGACATTTTTGAGAATAGCCATTGCATGCCAGCCATAATTCAGTCGGCTGCCTCCCACTGTTAATGAAAAACTTTGTCAGATTGCGGAATCGAAAGTTCTAGATGTCAGTGATGCTTTTGAAATAACCCATTCACATTAATGCCTACTCTCCGAAGGTGATGCAACAGTTAACGATCAACCCATTTACGCCTATAAAGGATTCTAGACAACGATTATTTGCTCGGAATATTTCAGGACCAATGACCAGCAGCAAGGTGCTAAGTTATTAGTGTTAAATCTTAAGCGCCTGGAAAAGATTAGACTCGAATATGCACAGCTGAACCACTCCTTGCTCAAAATGTGCATGTGGGAAACCAATCAATTAGTGGCTCGGTTTTAGGCAAAATTGATATACTTAACTAGCTCTTAAATTATGCTTCACCTCCTTTTTTATCTGAGCGCAATATATAGAGTCCTCCTATGACGACTGTTTCGAATTTTCAGATTCTTGCGTTAAATAATGCACAAACTTCAGAAAATCGTATTCATAGCGATGACACCGCCGCAAAATACGGATTTGAAGGGGCTTTAGTAAGTGGCGCAAATATTTTTGGCTACCTCAGCCAACCCTTGGTTCGCCACTACAAAGAAAATTGGTTGTCTTCCGGAATTATGGATGTGATTTTTCTAAAACCAGCATACCAGGAAAATTTGCTAACTATTAAGACTGAAGAACTTAGCTCCGAATACAGCCAACGCAATCACTTAACCGGTGCTTATAACGAAAAAGATATATTGATTGCTAAATTGGAATCCTGGGTTCCAAAACAGCTTCCTTCGATTAATGTATTAGCAGACCTTTACAGAGAACCGGAAGATGTAGAGCGAAAAGAGATTCACTGGGATCTAATTTCAGTTAACCAACCTTGGCCAAGCCATCGGTGGGGTCCAACTGAAACAGATAATCAAGAGCGGGTTGGAGCACAAAGAGATCAAGCAGAGCTGTATCAAGGTCCTGAAGGTTTCATTCACCCCTACTATCTATTGGAAGCGTGCAACAAAACATTGATGCGGCAATTTATTTTGCCCGCCTGGATTCATACTGGCAGTCGCCTCGTGATAAGAAAGCCCTTGCAAGCTGGACAAGAAATTGAAGTTCGAGCTATTCCAATAGAAAAGTGGGAACACAAGGGCCATCAGTTTATTAAACTATATGTAGCTATGATGATCCAAGGTGAAGCAGCAATAGAAGTAGAACATACTGCCATTTTTCATATAGCCACTTAACGAACAAACTTATTCGAAACTGCGTAAGTAAAACTGTGTCCCGCAGATTTCAATCTGATTGTCAGCGCGATCGCAACCCATCTTAATAGCCCTCAAAAGAATGTCATCCTTATTGCGGATCATTAATGTCATACCATTAAGGCAAGGATATTCTGTTTCCATTTTTTGTTTGAAATAAAGCCTGGAATTTGCAAGGTTAATTGTACATTCAGGATCGTCAACGCATTGTCCCAATATGTTGCGCCAGAGCCTAGTTAGCGCAATCGGATCACTAGCGAGCAATTCTACCTCTGTTAACTGAATAGGATTGTCTTCATTTGAAAATTGCCGCCAGCTGTGGCCACCAGCTGGATACCAACAACCCTGATAATCAACTTCTTCATCAAATTCGAGATCAAGAAACGCCGCTTCCAGGTCTGCTGGATGTAATTGACAAAAACTCCAGCCATCTCGTTTCTCCTCATGCGCAATTCTCACTCTTGCCGCAATTGCTCGCGCTTTAATGGCTTGTTGTGTTTCTTCTGATTCAACTTGAGTAATGACCATGTATCCGCCATTTCTACCCAACCGGTTTAAGTAGCGACCTGCAGCAGTGTTGTCTTCGATTGGAGCTATTACTTCAAGAAAATCAGTTCCGATTGGAAACAAGACATTTTCCAATCCATATTGGCGAACCACAGGATCACGGTGGCAGACTTGGAGCCCAAGAATATGACTCAACTGCTCAACTACAGGTTCCAGCTCCCTGGCTACCAGGCAAATCTGTCGCAGATGAACAGTCACAGATAAATTACGCGGGGCGCTTCTTAACTAACATCTTCTGCTCACCTTCCAGCACTAATTCTCGGCGCTGATTATGAATAGTGGTATGTAATGTGATAACACCTGTTGTGTTATTAGGGGTCAGGTCTATTATTTCAAGTGCCGGGTAGATTGTATCGCCGCGGTAGACAGGTTTTAGAAACTTTGCACTGTGCTCAATTAATGCAATCAAACTGTCTTCCAAGACATGAGGTAACATACCAGCACCCGGTGCAACTTGGGCAGCTACCTGCAATCCATGAGCAACCAATTCTGGATGACCACGACGTTTGCAATATTCGATGTCGTAGTGAATTGGGTGATTGTCTAGTGACACAGTCTGAAATGCCGCGAAGTTCCCATCTCCCAAGGTACGAGAAGGGATAAGAAAGCGCTGGCCAATCTCTAGATCCTCGAAATAACTAGATTCGCACAACGTGTGCTGCTCAGGATCAAAATTTAGGTCAATATCATCTGTCATCTAGTCAATCATCCTTTGTGTGCATGAGGTCGGGAATCCTAATTAATTGTTAGGGCTTCCATTTTTCTCGCAGACTATCACGGTCCACTTCGACACCGCCCAATATAACTCTCAGGATATTTCGAGTATTCCGTATGTCATCTAACGGATTATTACTTAGTAGAACCAGGTCTGCACTCTTGCCCGGCTTAATACTACCGCGGCTGTCCAAACCCAAGTGTTTAGCAGCATTGCTAGTGCTAGCAACAAGCGCCTGCATTGGCGACATACCTAAACGAACATAGATCTCCATCTCTCGGTGTCCGGTATAACCAAAGGGATGGTTCGGTACAGCCCCGGCATCGGTTCCCAGTACTATGTCTACACCTGCAACCAGTAACCCATTAAAGCTAGCGCGTAATTCCGTTTGTGCAAATGGATTCTGATTCGCAATAGTCTGCCTATTACTATTGCTGGCTGTAAGTGGAGCCATAACAGAGTCTGCAAAGATTTGACTGAGAAACTCATCTTCACCTACAGCCTCTCTCCTTAATTCATTAAGCCCCCAATTGGGCACGATGAATGAATTAGCAGCATTAGCTTGAGCAGCAATGTCTGCACCGAGATCTCCGCCAATTCGACCGTGCAAAAATCCGTGAGCGCCTGCTGCTATGAGATCAGGCATATCAATAGCAAACTGCTGATGCACGAAAACTTTTAACCCACGCGCATTAGCTTCATCGATTACAGCGCGGTATAGGTCAGGTGCGAGTTTGGCCTGACTGCCACCACGATCATCGACCCAGATTTTGATAAATCCAATTCCTTTTTCTGCGGCGATTCTTACTTGCTCTTTAGCCTGCTCAGGATTCTCAAGGCCATACAGAATAGTTTCACCCGATCTCTCTTCGACCGCTAATGCATGGCCTAAGAACAAATCGTTCGGTCCCTGGCCGGGCGGAGCCATTCCTGCTGCAAATAACAGCTGTGCTCCCACGAACTCGCCATTCATTCTTGCAACTTCTACTTCATTGACGATATTTGGTGCATCACTACCCGCAGAGAAGACGGCACTGAACCCGTAGTATGCGTATTGCTCCAAGTTATCAATTAAGTTTTCACGGCCATAATTTTGCGAACCCCAGCTACTTCTGCCCTGGTAACCGAGATGAGAATGAGCATCGATTAAAGCAGGAATAATTGTTTTGCCACTTGCGTCGATAACTATAGCACCCGCTTGCGGCGCAAGTGTTTGGTTTGAAACCTGGGTGACAATTCCATTTTCAATAAATAGAGACCCATTTTCTATCATTCCACCGTCCCCAATAACGATTCGGACGTTTTGAAATAAGACACTATCGTCACTGCCGAATGTCTGTGCTAACAAGATACTCGAAGGCTGCGCCGCGAAGCCACACACGAGGATTACTTTGATTAGTCCAAAAAACTTTTTGCCCACGAATCTTCCCCTTTATTCGGTTATGACTGAATTCAGAATGGCTGACACAGTGTAAATCAAATTTACTAGCATCCGTCAAAAACTAGCCTTCTCTCTGAAAACCTTAGCTTTATATCCAAAGCTCAATTTTCCTTCTCTAAATACCTTTTTCTGCCTCAGGCTGGTAATCTTGTAATCTAAGAAAAACACCAGAATATGCAATAGAGGCGAGCGTGCTCGAGCAAATAGGCACACAATCTCCAGTCTCCAGGGATATAGCAATAGCTCTCGCGGAAGTCGATGATACGTCCACGCTGGCTGATATCGCCTGCCAAATGCGTGATGCCAGCCACCATAATGTCATTACTTACTCCAAAAAGGTGTTCATTCCCCTCACCCATTTGTGCCGGGATGTTTGCCACTATTGCACTTTTGCAAAAACTCCTAAGCGAATTGTTAGCCCTTATATGCCAGTGGACGAAGTTCTCGAGCTTTGTCGAGAAGCTGCTGCCCTCGGTTGCCAAGAAGCACTATTTACCCTCGGTGAAAAACCAGAACTTCGTTATAAAGCCGCAAGGGAAGCTTTAGCGGAAATGGGATTTGCTTCCACTCTCGAATATGTCGCCTATGTCGCCGAGCGAGTATTAAAAGAAACTGGCATGCTGCCACACATAAATGCTGGCAATATGACTGCTGAAGAAATCATTTTCCTACGTAAGGTTTCAGCCTCAATGGGCATCATGTTGGAATCTGTTTCGTCCCGACTATGCGAAAAAGGAATGCCTCACTATGGCTCGCCAGATAAGATTCCAGAAGTTCGGCTAGAAACTATAGCGTTGGCGGGTAAACAAAAGGTGCCATTTACCACGGGTATCTTAATCGGCATTGGTGAAACCAGACTAGAACGAATTGAATCTCTATTAGCCATCAGGGATGTGCACGAAAAATATGGCCATATTCAAGAAATCATTGTCCAGAATTTTCGTGCTAAACCAGATACACAAATGCATTCCGCTCCGGAACCAGATTTGAATGAATTGCTTTGGACCATTGCCGTT
>JBJLER010000030.1:0-10703 GCA_045565735.1 Pseudohongiellaceae bacterium | reverse complement strand
TGCATACTTCCTGAAGGTTCATAGCGGTGGCAGGAACCGAACTCCGCAAATCTTAATGGCAGGTCTCGATAACTTTTTAAACCCTGATTAAAAACTTGAATATGGCAGGGGCAGTTCATTGGCTTGATTGCATACATGCGATTATCGGATTCAACATTAAACATTTCATTAGAAAACTTGGAAGCGTGTCCTGACTTTTCCCAAAGGGAAAAGTCTACAAGCTGCGGAGTATTAATCTCTCTGTATTTGTTTTCATTTTGAACTGCTTGCATGTAGTCCTTGATAACTTGATAAACCTTCCATCCTTTTGGATGCCAAAAAGCCATGCCAGGAGCTTCTTCCTGGAAATGAAAAAGGTTTAATTGTTTACCTAATTTTCTATGGTCCCGTTTCTCTGCTTCTTCTAATCGTTGCAAATAGAGTTTTAAATCTTTCTTCGAGCCCCAAGCTGTTCCATAAACCCGCTGCAGCATTTCATTGGCAGAGTCACCCCGCCAATAAGCACCAGCAACATTGGTCAACTTGAATGCTTTGAATTTTCCAGTGCTCGGAACATGGGGCCCGCGACAAAGATCGATAAACTCACCTTGTCTATAAAAGGAAAGGTTTTCATCGCCAGGAATTGATTCGATTATTTCAACTTTGTAGTCTTCACCCATTTCTGTGAAAAGTTTTACCGCTTCTTCGCGGGGTAATACTGACCTTTCGACTTCGAGATTCTCTTTAACTATTCCATTCATCGATTTTTCTATGGCTTCTAAATCTTCAGGAGTAAAAGGTCGTTCAAATGCGAAATCATAGAAGAATCCATCTTCAATCACTGGGCCGATGGTGACTTGAGCTTTTGGAAATAGTCGTTGTACTGCTTGTGCCATTAAATGGGCGCAGGAATGTCGAAGAACTTCTATGCCGTCTTCATCCCGCTCGGTAACGATCGCTACCTCTGCATCGTTGTTAATTAGATAGGAAGTATCCACTAAGACGCCATCGACCCTGCCTGCCAAGGCTGCTTTAGCAAGTCCGGCACCAATAGATTCTGCAATTTCCGAAACAGTTACAGGATTTTCATAATCCCGCTTACTTCCGTCCGGCAAACTTACTTGTGGCATCTTGCTAAATCCCTGTTTCCGCAATCAGTAACGATCCCATTACCATAAGCTTTATGGTTATATGATAGTCAATCGAATGAATTTTCGTACTCCTATGGAATGGTAGGCACGACCAGAGTCGAACTGGTGACCTCTACCATGTCAAGGTAGCGCTCTAACCAACTGAGCTACGCGCCTATACTACAGACTTTCAAACCCGCATTCGTGAATTCGTACTTCACATTGCAACTTATGAAGAAGAATCATTTCGATAGCTTTTAATCCCGAAAGAAAAGATTGGCGATTATACGGAATTACCCGTCTAAGTGTCGACGTGTTTTTCTCTTAAATTATTGTTTTAAGAGCTTATTTTTTAACTCGGCTATTCTATCTCTAGTAGCTGCGGCCTCTTCAAAAGCTAAATTTTTAGCCTGCTCGTACATTGAGCTTTCCAGATTCTCGATCTCCTTTTTAACTTCCGACGGATCGGAAAAATCGAATTTTGAATAAGCCCCTGTGGGATTAGCTATAACACGAGGTCTCTGTCGTCCACGGATGCCTGGTGCAGCATAGGCTCCCTCCATCACATCTAGTACTTTTTTCTTAACACCTATTGGCGTGATGTTGTGTTCTTTATTGTAATCCAGCTGAGTATTACGACGCCGATTAGATTCATCGATTGCGCGCTGCATGGAAGCAGTTTTCCGATCGGCATAAAGAATCGCCTTCCCATTTAAGTTTCTAGCAGCTCTACCAATAGTCTGAATTAATGATCGCTCAGAACGCAGGAAACCTTCCTTATCAGCATCGAATACAGCGACTAAAGACACTTCTGGAATATCCAAGCCTTCTCTAAGAAGATTGATCCCTACTAAAACGTCAAAACTCCCTAACCGTAGATCTCTTAAAATTTCGGTTCGCTCCACAGTTTCAATATCGGAATGGAGATATCTAACTCGCACATCGTGCTCTGCTAGAAAATCAGTTAAGTCTTCCGCCATTCGTTTGGTAAGAACAGTTACCAATATACGTTCCTTTTGCGCAGCGACTCGATGGACTTCCGATAACAAATCATCTACTTGCATCGAAGCCGGCCTAATCTCTAGCTCAGGATCGACTATGCCCGTAGGTCGAACTACCTGACGCACTTGCTGTCCCTCATGGTCTTCTTCATAAGGACCAGGAGTCGCCGATACGAATATTATCTGCGGTGTTAAGTTTTCCCACTCTTCAAATCGAAGTGGTCGGTTGTCCAATGCAGAAGGAAGCCGAAATCCATACTCGACTAAAGTTTCTTTGCGGGATCTATCACCTTTGTACATTGCACCCAACTGCGGAATCGAGACATGAGATTCGTCCGCCACCACCAATGCGTTTTCGGGGAGATAATCATAAAGCGTGGGCGGTGGCTCACCTGCACTTCTGCCGGACAAGTAACGTGAATAATTTTCGATTCCCGCGCAATAACCCAATTCCTGAATCATCTCCAAATCGTATTTTGTTCTTTGCTCAAGGCGTTGCGCTTCTACCAGCTTATTGTTTTGATTTAGCTGTTCTAATCTTTCTTTAAGCTCGTTCTTTATCGTATCGATTGTTCCCAACAAACGTTCTCTCGGTGTTACGTAGTGAGATTTCGGGAACACTGTTAGTCGAGGAACTTCCTTTATGACACTCCCGGTTAATGGATCGAAGTAAGAAAGCTTTTCGATTTCATCATCGAATAACTCGATACGGATCGCATCACGCTCAGACTCTGCTGGATAAATATCGATGACATCTCCGCGCACACGATATGTAGCTCTGCGCAACTCCATGTCATTTCGAGTGTACTGCAGGTCGGCTAATCGGTTTAGCAACTTGCGCTGATCGATATGATCACCATGATCCAGGTGCACAACCATTTGCAAATAAGAATTAGGATCGCCCAAGCCATAGATTGCAGAGACAGTTGCAACGACTATTACATCTGGGCGCTCTAGCAAGGCCTTTGTGGCAGATAAACGCATTTGTTCGATGTGGTCATTAATCGAAGCATCTTTTTCGATGTAAAGATCTGACGATGGAACATAGGCTTCCGGTTGGTAATAGTCATAATAAGAAACGAAATATTCCACCGCATTACGCGGGAAAAATTCTTTAAACTCTCCATATAATTGCGCAGCGAGAGTCTTGTTCGGCGCCATTACCAACGTTGGTCGCTGAACTTGCTCAATAACATTGGCTATTGTGAACGTTTTACCAGATCCAGTTACTCCCAATAAGGTCTGTGCGTGCAGCCCATCATTCAATCCTTCTACCAATTGCACGATTGCATTTGGTTGATCTCCAGCTGGGCTGAATTTCGACTCTATTTTGAATTGCTTATCCATTATTGATAATGACTCCGAAACCAACCCTTGAGATTATACAAGATACTCTTCCGACCCACGGCAAGTGTTGACCGAGATTTCATTTCTCATTAGACTACGCGCCTTTTCGAGCTATACTCAATCGATCTTCAAAGCTCTGCTGCCCAATAGCTCAATGGTAGAGTAGGTGACTGTTAATCACTTGGTTCCTGGTTCGAGTCCAGGTTGGGCAGCCATCTTGTTGTATCTTAATTCTTCTCTAAACTCATTGCCTGTTTTCCGATGCGCTATTCATTTGTGGTTAAGGGATTCGGAAATAATGTATAGTAGCGACCTCTTTTTCTGCACTGCCTTCTAGTAGGAGAACAACCATGCGAGCGTTATTCTTAGTCGCCTTTCTCACGTTTAACAGCTCTGTTCTTGCCCAGGACAACCCTGTGGTGATGATAGAGACTTCCAAAGGGACAATTAAAATCGAATTACGGCCCGACTTAACTCCTATCACTGTAGAGAACTTTCTCAGATATGCTGATAACGGTCTCTATGATGGGCTGATTTTTCATCGGGTTATTAATGGATTTATGATTCAAGGCGGCGGATTCAAGGCTGACATGACCCAATTTTCGACCTATGAACCGATTAAGAATGAAGCCGATACTGGTCTTTCTAATGCCAGAGGCACCATTTCAATGGCACGAACAGGTGTGGTAGACAGTGCTACATCGCAGTTTTTTATCAATCATGCAGACAACAGTAACCTGGACTATGTTAGTCCAAGCTCTTATGGCTATGCAGCATTTGGCAGAGTTATCGAAGGTATTGAAGTCGTAGACGAAATTGCTGGAGTGCAAACAGGCAATCAGCGAGGATATCAAAATGTACCACTGGAGCCTGTATCAATAATCTCGGTTACGAGAGAGGAATAAATTCTATTGCAACTTAGTCTGGGAACAGAGGTGTTACCTTCTGTTCCTGGCTTTCTGCACTCTGAGAGGAATCATTATTATAGTTCGCGTAGTAAATTTCCCAGAGTGGATCGCTCGCTTCTTCCTTCGGTTCAAACCCATCAACAGCTTCCATCAAAACAGATCTGATCTCAAAAAGGTCAATATTCTGACAAGCTGATTCCAGTCTACTTAACAATGGATCTAAAGTTTCCCAGCTAAGGGTTTCTTCTTCTGCACGCATTATCTTCGGATGCTCAGTTCCGGTAACTGATTCACCAATCAGCAACTCTTCGTAAAGCTTTTCACCTGGCCGCAAGCCCGTGTATTCTATGGCTATGTCACCACGGTAGGAATTTTCGTCTTTAATGTCGTAACCCATTAAATGAACCATCTTCTTAGCCAGATCCACAATTCGAATTGGTTCGTGCATATCTAACACAAAAACGTCTCCACCTGTTGCCATTGAACCGGCCTGAATAACAAGCTGCGCCGCTTCCTGCACGGTCATAAAATAACGAGTTACTTCTGGATGAGTTACGGTGACTGGACCGCCGGTACTAATCTGTCTTCTAAAGAGGGGCACAACCGAACCTGATGAGCCCAGCACGTTACCGAATCTCACCATGCTGAACTTAGTGTTACTCTCCCTTTGGGCTAAAGCCTGCAAGACTTGTTCTGCGAAGCGTTTTGTAGCTCCCATAAAGTTGGTTGGACGGACCGCTTTATCCGTAGAAATCAATACGAAGTTTTTAACACTGTATTTTTCCGAAGCTTGCGCAGAAATTAAGGTGCCAAAAATATTGTTTTGTGCGC
This sequence comes from Pseudohongiellaceae bacterium, assembly GCA_045565735.1. GTDB lineage: Bacteria > Pseudomonadota > Gammaproteobacteria > Pseudomonadales > Pseudohongiellaceae > UBA9145. Next base: position 5,507 of record JBJLER010000030.1, on the reverse strand, counting down.
CTTCCACAATATTTTTTTCAACCATCGGCACCTGTTTATAGGCAGCAACATGGTAAACAGTGTCAACCGCAAAACTTTTAATGGCGCTCTCCATTTGGGCACGATTACAAACAGAACCGAGCAAGGCAATTACTTCGATCTGATCCCCATTTTCAATGGTGCGTAAGGTTTCACGAAGCTCACTCTCCACTTCGTAAAGTCCATATTCAAATGAGTCCAGCAAAATTACTCTAGCCGGATTTATATTGATAATCTGACGACACAATTCGGAACCAATTGACCCTCCAGCACCGGTAACCATTACAGATTGACCATTAATACAAGCGCCTAACAATTCCGGATTTGGAGGAACGATATCGCGACCTAGTAAATCTTCGATATCAATATCGCGGATCTCATCTACCCCAACTTTACCTGAAACCATGTCAAACAAATCAGGTACGGTTTTTACATGCACCGGCAAATGTTCTAATCGATTTAAAATTTCTTTTCTTTCAACGTGAGTTGCCGATGGTATAGCTAACAAGATCTGGCGAACCGAATAACTCTCGATTAATTCATATAAAGAGTTAGGACTGTAAACTCTAATGCCATGAACAGTGCTACCTAACATGCGATGGCTATCGTCAACAAATGCTACTGGTAAGTATTGGTCACCATTATGCAAAGAAACAACCAATTGCATACCTGAGCTACCGGCCCCATAAATTATCACCGGCTCTTTGGGTCGAAAGTTTTGAATTAAACTTTGCAAAAACACCTTTGCCACGAAACGACTGCCACCAACAAACAGTAAAGCGATCATCCAGAAGATCGGCAAGAAGGAGTAATCGTAAGTTTGTGGTGCTTGCGAGAAGAAATAAGCAACAGCAAGCAAACAAGCGGATATAGTTACTCCCTGCAATACAACGAATCCAGACTGTAACCCCATATATAAAACGATTGCACGATAAAGCCCTATACGAATGAATACTAAAATACTAAGAATAGTTGCGATTGAGAGATAGAGATAAAGAGATTGTTCTTGGGCGAAGAAATCATTGCCTAGTAATGCGAAGGAAAACACCAAAGCCAGCACGATCATAATACTGTCTGCCAACATCATTAAAAATTGTTTTAAAGACCGCGATACTGGAGTCGTGAAGAATGACATTTTTATCTCCTAAATCGTCCTGATTAAAACCTATATTCTGAATATTGCTCTAATTAATCTAAAAATTTTACACCTAGACTAGAGCAAATGACCTTGTTCTCGTCAGTCTATGTATTCTAATTTGCGAAATCGATCAATTTCCCGGCTTTAAATCTCAATGCCAGTAAAATCAATGGCGCCAGGGCTACTACACAAAGTAAAAACCCAAACTCCGGGCGCTCTACCGACAATAAAGCGAGCGGAGCCAACCAAAGGCAATTAATCGTTACTATACTTATCGTCACCTTGGCGTGACTTTTATACTCTCTCGCTGCATTTTGATAAGCATGACTGGCATGCCCTTCAAACCAACGTTGACCGCTGATATATCTCACCAATAGGGTAAGTGTTGCATCTACTACAAAGACCCCTAACAAAATGAACCAGGTCCATACGGTTAGGCTCCCATGCTGCATCGTCAGTAAAGCTAGAATTCCCAACACAAAGCCAATAAAGCTGCTGCCAACGTCGCCTAAAAATATTTTTGCTGGCGGCCAATTCCATACGAGGAATCCAGCCCCTGCGGATAGCAATACCGCTGATAAGTGGCTTGCTACCTGATCACTACTATTTATAACGATGGATAATGACATTACGTTTACAAAAAGCAGCTCTGTTGTAGCAATTCCGTCAATTCCGTCCATGAAATTGTAAAGATTAAGAAGCCATATCAAGGCCAGAACGCCCATAATTGCGAGCAATAAAGGGTTTGTTAATAGGAAAAAGCCAAAATCGATCGGTGCTACCCCCCCTAACCAATATACAACCCATATAGCAGCCAATAATTGCACAGCCATGCGCCATCGTAGCCTCAAAGTTAACAAGTCATCAAGAAGGCCTAATAACGCAATGGCAAGAGCGGCTGTTAATGCTAGAAATTCTTCAGTGGGAATAATTCCTTCGAGAAAGAAATATAGAGCTGAAATTGCGAATAAGAGGCAGATACTTACACCGCCGCCCCGAGGAATAGGCCTCGAATGTGCACTGCGAGCGATGGGCGCATCAAGCAATTGAAGTCGAATTGCTTGATTCTTAATTATCCAGGTGAGCAGCAGAGCCGCTAGGAATATACCACCATAGAGCGGTAGCAACGACATGTATCCACACCTCAGACTTAGAAAAGAGCCGCTTATTATATAGAAATAGTTTGATTTTTTACGAAATAAATCAGGTACTTTCATGAAGAAATGAAAGTACCTTGTTGACAAACACTAGTGCGCTATCATAACAATTCTGGGACTTTTTCTATTGCTGTCATACCAACACCGCGAACACCAGCAAGTTCTTCAATTGCTTGAAAGCTGCCCAGAATTTCACGGCAGACAACAGTTTCCTCAACCTTAACTAATCCAATTCTATCTAGAATATTGGCAATTGTTTCTGCATCGGCACTATTAGTTAATATCCAATTGCGGAATTCCCTTAGTTGTTAATTGAGAAACTTCGGCTGCGAGAGCAACTGGAATAAAAGCGAAAACAAGCGCAGTGAATACTGCTGGCAATAACGGTAGCCTTTTCATAGAAATTTCCTTATCGCGTATGAGATGTAATGGGCCACTCTCCAATACTTGGAGAAATAGCCTGGCAGAGAAGTTAGCCAACACTAGCCAATGCGGAATTAAATTCAGCCAGAGCATCATCGGGAGAATCAGCTCGGGTTATAGGCCTTCCTATTACTAAAAAGTTACTACCATTTTGAATTGCTTCAGCCGGACCCACTACCCGTTTTTGATCTCCCATAACATCTTCTGGCCGTCTAATACCTGGAGTAACTAACAAAAAGTTATCGGGAAGCTGGACTCTTAAAAGCTTGGTTTCCCCCGCCGAGCAAACCACACCATCAAGGCCGGATTCTCGAGCAAGAAATGCCAATTTGCTAACCTGTTCTTCTGGTTGAGCAGACACGCCTACCTCTTTCAAATCTTCCTTCACTAAACTTGTCAGAACCGTGACTCCAATGATAAGTGGCCGATCTATTCCAAAGTTATCCAATGCTTGCCGAGCACCTTCCAACATCGCTCTACCGCCTGAAGCATGAACATTTAGCATCCAAACACCTAAATCGGCAGCAACCGATACCGCGCGGGAAACGGTATTAGGTATGTCATGAAATTTGAGATCTAGGAATACGTCAAACTTTCGATTTACTATCTCTTTTACGAGTTGCGGGCCAGCAGCGGTAAACAGTTCTTTGCCCACTTTTATTCTGCACAAGGTGGGATCGAGGCGGTCGAGAAATTGAAGGGCTTGATCTCTAGATTCGAAATCAAGCGCGATGATTATATTTTTGTTCACTTTGGGTGAACCCCCGGAAGAGCATGTTGCTACCGTTGGGGGGATTTTACACTAAATTAGGCACCCCCCGCTTCTAAAATCGGTTTGATCCTGTCCCATTTTTGGCAGCTAGGACATAACCAATAAAGAGATCTTGACTCATAACCACAATGGTTACACTGGTACGCTGGATTCTTGCGGACCAGCCTGTCCACCATTTGTTGCAATAAACTCAGGTTGCTACTCACAACAGCATCTGTACGCGGGATTTGTAACTTCAATAGCTCAACTAGTCCAGTAAGAGATGGTTTTCGCGTTAAATAATCATTAAGAAACTCAATAGCAGCTTCGTCACCCGCTCGATTCTTAACCAAGTCGGAAAGTGCCAAGACAACGCTGACATCTGGTTCATCGGGCAATGTATTGGTAAGAAGCTTTTCGTACTCGGGCATATTGTGAATTTGTTCATAACATTCCGCTAAGGGACCAAGTACCTGGCTGGTAAATTCAGGATTATTGGTACGTATCCGAACTAGTTCTTTGATTGCAGATTTAAAATTTCCCAAGCGTTGTTCAATACGGGCCAGCAATAACGATGCACGAACATTTTTGCGATCGAAAGTAAATGCCCGCTTAATTTCATCTTTCGCTTTCGAGTTCTGTACGCTACTTAAGTTTTGTTCTGCCAACTCACAGCAATAATGAGCAGCTGCAGCTCTAAACTCGCTATCTCGTTTATGATTATTATTGGTTAATAACTGGGTGGAACAGTCAATTGCTTTGCCCCATTCCTTTTCCCGCTGATAAATCGTAATGAGATGTCGCAACGCCTCCCATTTCGCATTTGAGCCTTCGGCAAGAATTTCTTTTAATAGTCTTTCCGCTCGATCCAATAGACCAGCAGAAATATAGTCGATGGAAAGTTGTAAGCGAGTTGAATCGGTAAACGACTTGTCCAACCCTGGGCGTGCCAATAATGCTTGGTGTACCTTTATAGCTTTATCTACTTTCCCCCTTCTGCGTAATAGGCCTCCGAGGGCCAAATGAGTTTCTAGGGTGTCATTATTTGACTCAAGCGCCTTAATAAATGTATCGATCGCTTCATCCGGTTCATCATTTAATAAGTAATTTAGTCCTACAAAATAGTCGGCAAATATTTCATTAGTAGCATGATCTTTAGCGGCAGATCTTGGTGCAGACAAGCGTCCGAGAATCCATCCCGCTATTACAGCGATTAGCAATAGAAAATAGATCCAATAGCTTTCCACGTTTATTAAAGATCCTTTAAGCTCATCGTTCGCAGCTGCGAAACTTCTTGCCCTGCCTCATCCAATTGTTTCCTCAATCGCCTAATTTCAGATTTCGATTTTAGGTTTTTAAATATTCCCAATCCAAGCAGGAGACCAATTGTTCCACCGATTACAAAGGCTCCAATAACCCATACTGAAACTGGCTGTGGCGGAAGCTGCCAAGCACCAATCGAAATTTCCACAAGGGTGGTATTGAAGTAGGAAAAAGTAATACTGGCTGTAAAAACCAGTATCAAAAATAAAACTGAAAGTAGATTGGTAATCTTGCGCATCATTAGACTTCCTGGCCTGGCATTAGATTCGATTAGAAAAATACAGCCAAAAGAAAAACGGCATAACCCAAAGGCTATGCCGCTCTAATATCAGTTTCCCGAAAAAAATTTACAGCACTTGCTGCTGATCCAACATGCTATTGTTAACACGATCTCTCAATTCTTTTCCTGGTTTGAAGTGTGGTACATATTTTCCACTCAGGGCAACCGGAGTACCGGTCTTCGGATTACGACCAATCCTTGGTACCCGATAATGTAGAGAAAAGCTACCAAATCCTCTTATTTCGATTCTGTCTCCCTCAGATAAAACCTGTGACATACACTCCAGAATCGCCTTGACCGCTAACTCAACATCTTTCGATGACAACTGGCTTTGCTTACCAGCTATGCGGTCGATAAGTTCAGACTTAGTCATAGTTTTCCCCTGTACTCTATCTTGCACTTGAACCTTTAAATCTG
>JBJLER010000029.1:0-10895 GCA_045565735.1 Pseudohongiellaceae bacterium | reverse complement strand
GTGAAGTTGAAGAAGCAGACCTTCTGTCTGACGATGATGAGACTGCAACTAAGTTGGAATTGGCTTATGCCTACCACAAGATGGGTGACATAGAAGGCTCCAAAGAAATTCTTCAAGAAGTAATAAAAGAAGGTAATGACAAACAAGTTAAAGAAGCTGAAGAGCTAATGGCTTCACTCGATAATCCCTCCGAATAATTTGGCTTCTTGCTGAATGCGAGCAACAGATTCTCATTATATTGAAACGTGTCAGCGTATAGCGTTAGCTATCGAATACGACGGTACCACCTATTCTGGTTGGCAGCGACAAGCTTCATCGGAACTGCCAACTGTTCAGTCAGCCCTAGAGCGAGCGTTAAGTCAGGTCGCAGACAAAGAAATCACAACTACTTGTGCAGGCCGAACCGACGCTGGCGTGCATGCGACTTGTCAAGTTATTCATTTCGACTCACCTGTTGATCGCGGCAGGAAGGCCTGGACCATGGGAGTAAACAGTTTGCTACCGGAAACTATTAGAGTACATTGGGCGCAAACAGTTGATGCTGAATTTCATGCTCGCTTTTCAGCAACAGCACGACAGTATTTCTACATTATTTACTGCAGTAAGGTTAGTTCGGCAGTTTTACATAATAAGGTGACTCATAGTCGCGATGAATTAAATTATGAAGTAATGAATAAAGCTGCTCAGACTTTATTAGGAGAGCAGGACTTTTCTAGTTTCCAAGCGGCAGGTTGTCAGTCTAAGAGTCCTAACCGATTCATTGAGCATGCTCGAGTATTCATGCAGGGAACTTTTCTTATCTTGGACATCAAAGCTAACGCGTTTCTGCAGCACATGGTGAGAAACATAGCTGGTAGTTTGCTGGAAATAGGGCGGGGAGAACATGGTAGTGATTGGATTAGAGAGCTATTAGTAGCGAAGGATAGAACCTTGGCCGGAGTAACTGCTTCTCCAGATGGTCTGTATTTGGTCGGAATCGACTATCCAACAAAATTCGCCCTTCCAGCAACCCGGATGCAGCCCTTATTTCTGTGTGCTTAATTCATGGCGCAAGCATAGGTTGTTTCTGTCAAATTTGATAACATACTGACCATTACCGCGTACTCCGCAAACACGACGAAGCTGATCTGCCTTGTCTAAACTCTGGATTAAAATTTGCGGCATCACTCAGAATAGCGATGCCATAGCTGCTGTTGGTTCTGGCGCAGATGCCATAGGGCTTGTATTTTATGTGGCCAGCCCTCGGGCTGTTACCAAAGACAAGGTCGAGGAAATCACGGATGGCATTATAGGAAATGCTCAAGTAGTAGGCTTGTTTGTAGATGCTAAGGCAGAAGAAGTGAATGCAGTGCTCGAAACTAATCAAATCGATTTATTGCAGTTTCATGGTTCTGAGTCGGCACAATACTGTGAGTCATTCGGATTTCCATATATGAAAGCATTTCGTGTAAATGCAGATAACTATCGAGAACAAAATTTTGCTAGCTATGATTCGGCGCAAATGATTTTGTTAGATAGTTATAGTGAACAGGAGTTAGGCGGAACAGGTAATGTATTCGATTGGGAAATTGGCAGAAAAATTAAATCAGAGACTGGAAAGAATATTGTCGTAGCCGGCGGTTTGAATCCAGATAACGTAAAAACCGCGATAGAACAAATAAATCCCTTTGGGGTTGATGTGAGCAGCGGTGTAGAACAAGACCATGGCATAAAAGATTTAAACAAAGTTAGTGCCTTTATTGAGGGAGCTAGAAGTGTCCGAAGTTAAAGCAATGACATTTGATGGTCCTGATGACTTAGGTCATTTCGGACCTTATGGTGGAATATTTGTAGGTGAAACCCTAATTTCAGCAGTAGCGAAATTAGAGGAGGTCTACAAAGAGCTATCAGGCAGAGAAGAATTCTGGCGTCAGTTTGATAAAGAACTGAAGTATTACGTTGGCAGACCATCACCTCTTTATTTAGCAGAAAGACTTACCACTCATTGCGGTGGTGCACAGATTTATCTGAAGCGCGAAGATCTTAACCATACCGGTGCACACAAAGTTAACAACACAATCGGCCAGGCATTACTGGCCAAGCACATGGGCAAAACTAGAATTATTGCAGAAACTGGCGCAGGTCAGCACGGTGTTGCCAGCGCAACGGTTGCTGCTCGATTAGGGCTTGAATGCCATGTCTACATGGGAGCAGAAGATATTGTCAGGCAGGCGCCAAATGTATATCGAATGAAATTACTTGGTGCCAATGTTGTGCCTGTTGATTCTGGTTCACGCACATTAAAAGATGCGATGAACGAAGCCTTGCGTGACTGGGCCACCAATGTCGATAACACTTATTACATAATTGGAACTGTAGCCGGCCCCCACCCCTATCCACAACTGGTGCGGGACTTCCAATGTGTCATTGGAAGAGAAGCCCGAGAGCAGTCACTTGAACAGATGGGGCGTTTACCAGAAGTATTGGTTGCCTGTGTTGGCGGTGGATCAAATGCCATCGGATTGTTTCACCCATTTCTTAAAGACGAGTATGTATCCATGTATGGTGTCGAAGCCGCAGGACATGGCCTCGATACTAATGAACATGCAGCACCTTTAAACGCTGGTATACCTGGAGTACTCCATGGTAATCGTACTTACCTAATGACCGATGATGCCGGCCAGATCATGGAAACCCATTCGGTCTCGGCTGGTTTAGATTATCCTGGTGTGGGTCCAGAACACGCCTGGCTAAAAGATATTGATCGAGTCAAATATGTTGCAGCTACCGATTCGGAAGCATTAGATGCGTTTCATAAGCTCACACTTCTGGAAGGAATTATTCCCGCATTAGAAAGCAGCCATGCTGTTGCTTATGGGATGCAATTAGCTGCAGAAATGGATGGTTCTGAATGCATAATCATCAACCTCTCCGGACGCGGTGATAAAGACATTGAAACCGTAGCGAAGGTAGAGGGGATTGATCTTTAGTCACGTTATGAGTCGTATCGCCGCTGTTACTGAAAAAGCCCGTCAAGAAGGCAATAAGCTGCTTATTCCTTATCTTGTAGCTGGAGATCCTGGTCTTCTGGAAACTGTCAAACTAATGCATGCATTGGTTGCAAATGGTGCCGATGTCATTGAGCTTGGTATTCCTTTCAGTGATCCTGCTTCTGACGGTCCGATTATTCAGCGTGGCGCAGAACGATCACTGGCCAAAGGTACAACTCTAATCGACAGCTTTGAGGTAGTAAGAGAATTTCGTCAAACTGATCAGGCCACTCCAATAGTATTAATGGGTTATCTCAACCCGATTGAAATTATGGGTTATGAGACTTTCGTACAAAATGCGACTAAAGCAGGAGTGGATGGAGTCCTGGTGGTAGATATGCCGCCAGCAGAGTCGGTAGAGCTACATGGACGGCTGCAGGTAGCCGGAATCGATACAATCTATCTGGTTTCACCTACTACTAATGCAGATCGAGCGACTTCTATTGCCGAGTATTCCAGCGGTTATCTTTATTACATATCCCTTAAAGGAGTAACGGGAGCGGCTCTCACTGATCACGAGTCGGTGCGCAAAAATATTGAGGCATTGAGAAAATTAACCGATTTACCCATTGTTATTGGCTTTGGTATAAAAGATGGTGCAAGTGCGCGGGCCATGGCGGAACTCTCAGATGGAGTGGTAATTGGCAGCGCACTAGTGGCTAAAGTTGCCAAATTAGCTGGTAGTGAGGGTATTTCAGAGGAGCAGATCAGCATCACTATTGCGATCATCAAAGAAGCTAGAAAAGAAATTAATAAAAAATTATAACTATATGAAATAAAAGGTAATATAATTGAGTTGGATTGATAAAATTTTGCCTTTAATTGCGAAAAATGAAGGCGATAACAAGAAGCGAGCTTCCGTCCCTGAAGGTGTTTGGAATAAGTGCCCTCGCTGTGAGGCGATGCTATATAAAAAGTCTCTGGAAGAAAACGCTGATGTTTGCCCTAAGTGCGAGCACCATTTGCGCATAACCGCCCGCCGTCGCATAGAACTTTTCCTCGATTCAGGTGAACAACTGGAATTAAATGCTGAACTTGAGCCCGTGGATATGCTCAAGTTTAAAGATCTCAGGCGTTACAAAGACAGGCTCTCGGCCGCACAAAAGGGAACAGGAGAGAAAGATGCTTTGGTGGTGATGAAAGGGCAAGTGAAAGGAATTCGTGTTGTAGTCGCCGTATTCGAATTTGGCTTTATAGGTGGCTCAATGGGTGCAGTTGTTGGTGAAAAATTCACTCAGGCAGTTAACACGTGTATTGCCGAAAATTTACCGCTTATTTGCTTCGCAACCAGTGGCGGAGCCCGTATGCAGGAAGCATTAGTTTCCCTCATGCAGATGGCAAAAACTTCAGCTGCATTAGAAAAGCTTAAGCAACAGGCATTACCTTATATTTCTGTATTGGTAGACCCAGTTTACGGTGGTGTTTCCGCCAGTCTGGCAATGTTAGGTGATATAAATATTGCTGAACCAAATGCCTTGGTAGGATTTACTGGTCCCGACGTAATTCGTCAAACCGTCCGAGTAAAACTACCGGAAGGTTTTCAGCGCAGTGAATTCTTATTAGAACACGGGGCAATCGATATGATTGTTCATCGTAGCGATCTTAGAGATAAGATCGCCTCAATTCTTGGTAAACTTCTTTACTACAAAGCCACAGGATCTTAATGCTCCACAACCTCCCCGAAGTTCAGGATTTGGACTACTGGCTGCGTTACATTTCTTCTGTTCATCCCCGCGATATTGAATTAGGGCTGGATAGAATCCGACTGGTCGCCAATAACTTGGGTATCGAAAAGCCTGCGCCACATGTTGTAGTAGTTGCAGGAACCAATGGAAAGGGGTCATGTATTGCTTCAATGGAAGAGATTCTTTTGGCGGCAGATTATAAAACCGCGAGCTATACCTCGCCTCATATTCATCGTTACACAGAACGAATTAAGTTAAATGGTAGTGAAGTAAACGAAGAAATATTGTGTGCTGCCTTCGCAAAAGTTGAATCATGCAGAGAAGGAGTATCGCTAAGTTATTTTGAGTTTTCGACCCTGGCGGCGCTATGGATATTTCATAATAGCGATATCGATGTGGCGTTATTGGAAATAGGTTTAGGCGGGCGCCTCGATGCGGTGAATATTGTCGATGGAGATGTCACCATCATTTCTTCCATTGGAATAGATCACCAGGATTGGCTAGGTGAAAGCCTTGAATTAATCGGCGCAGAAAAAGCTGGAATTCTACGCAAAGATGTTCCTCTGGTTTATGGTGATGAGTATCCATTGGAAAGTATCTTAAATAGGGCCCATGATTTAGGTGTACCGCTGTATTTAGCAGGTCAGCAAATATGTTGGGAGGATTCTAAAGCAACATCTAGTTTTCATTGGCATGGTGAACGTAATGGCAATCAGACTAGCTTATCTGAATTACCTTTAACCAATATCTACGTTGCCAATATTGCGCTCGCTCTGCAAGCGCTTTTCTTGTTGGGTCTGGAGTTGCCTGATGAGAAGATTAGAGGTGCTTTGGGTAAGGTTAGTAATCCTGGTCGGCAAGAGTTACGCAATGACGTCGAAACAAGCATTTCTGTGTTGCTCGATGTGGCTCATAATCCCGCTGCCATGCAGCTTTTGGCAATAAATTTGAGGCGGAAAAAGGCGGAAAATCCGGCACTCAAAAATATATCTGCAGTGATGGCTGTGATGGCAGATAAAGATATAGAAGGAATGTCCGCAGCCTTAGAATCCACGGTGGACTTCTGGTATATTGCGCAGGTCGAGGAATCCCGATGTATGCCAGTAGAAGAGGCGGCGGGATGGCTCGAACAGAACGACAAGATCAAGGGCTTATTCAAGCAGGATTCAGTGGGTGCCGCTTATGAGCAAGCTTGCAAAGCAAGCGCTGAATTTGAGGCGGCGCACCCCGGGATGGAGTCTCTGGTTATTGTAGTTGGCTCGTTTTATACGGTTGCAGCAGTTCGAGAATTGAGTAAAACAACAGGATAACGATTGCAGCAGCGATCCAACATAAAGCGTATTAATGTTAGTTTAGTCGGGACTCTCCAGATTGAACCAAGGCACTAAGCGGCGCATAGTAGGCACTATCGTGCTACTCGCTCTGGCATTAATTTTCTTACCTATTGTTTTTGATGGGCAGGGTAGTTATCAGGCTCAATTATCTAGCCGCGTTCCTGCTGAGCCGATTATTCCTATTTTGCCTGAACCAACTCAGCTCAGACCAGTCATTGTTGCTGATTCCTTGCTCGAAGAAACTGAAGATTCTGAAGCAGAATCCATTGCAGATGAAACTGGTGAAGATGAAGCGCAGGTAACTATTTCCGAACCTGTCTTTACGCAAGATATTCCACAATTGAGCGCGATTGGGCTTCCTGAGGGTTGGAGTGTTCGTCTAGGTTCCTTTGCACAAGAAGAAAATGCTAATAATTTAATGGAGCGTTTACGAGGCGCAGGCTATAAGACTTATACGCGAAATATTGATAACACCCAGGGAAAATTAACAAGTGTGTTTGTCGGACCCTGGTTGAATCGTGATTTGGTGGATCAATATAAAGAAGAATTACAAGAAGAGTTTCGCCTCGCAGGTGACATAGTACGCTTCGAAATTGAGCAGCTGTAAACAGGGATAGCTAACTCAGAATGAATGAAGTGGATACAGCTATTTTGGTAGTAATTATTCTGTCTTGTATTTTCGGGCTTTGGACAGGATTGGTTAAGGAAGTTTTATCATTATTGACCTGGATTGCAGCTTTGCTGGTAGCCAGAGTGTACAGTGAAGGATTATCTGAATTATTCGTTAATGTAATTGATAATAGTAGCGTCAGGTATGCGACGGCATTTGTCATCATTTTTATAGTCATCATGATGCTTGGTAGGCTACTCAATCACCAGCTGTCGAAGTTGCTGGTAAGTACAGGATTAAAGCTAACTGATAGAGTTTTAGGAGGTATGTTTGGTATAGCGCGGGGAGCGTTAATTGTCATGTTGATTCTGTTCATCTCCAATCTGTTTCTGTCGGAGACAGAGCAATGGCAACAATCTACTCTGATTCCTTATGGAATGGCTATGACTGAATGGTCTCGGATCTTTATAGCGGACATGAATGCGGTTAATTTGGCGCAGTAGCGAAGCAGGCAGGTAAGGGAGACAGCGGAGCAATTTATGTGTGGATTGGTTGGGGTAGTTACAAGCAATGATGTAGGTGTTTGTCTATATGACACTTTAACCGTGTTACAACATCGTGGTCAGGATGCTGCAGGTATAATGACGAGCGACAATGGCAAGCTAAATCTACGTAAAGACAATGGTCTTGTAAAAGACGTATTTAGGACGCGTCATATGAGTCGTCTCACTGGCCAGATGGGAATTGGTCATGTGCGTTATCCGACTGCTGGTAGCTCCAGTCCAGCTTTGGCTCAACCATTCTATGTAAACTCCCCATATGGATTAGCTTTAGCCCATAACGGCAATCTCACCAATACCGCAGAATTGAGTCGAGATCTGTTTAAAGAAGATTTACGCCATATTAATACTGATTCGGATTCTGAAGTTTTACTGAATGTTTTAGCGCATGAGTTACAACAACAGAGAAAAATAGAGCCAACACCAGAAGACATTTTCTCCGCCTTATCTCGCGTTTACGAGCGCTGTCATGGTGGTTTTGCCGCAATTGTAATGATTACCGGTTACGGGATACTGGGCTTTAGGGACAAGCATGGGATTCGCCCTTTAGTTTTCGGAAGCAGAGAAACCGAACAGGGCAAGGAATACATGATAGCTTCTGAAAGTGTGGCGCTGGACTCGCAAGGTTTTACTATAGAAAGGGATGTGGCACCTGGGGAGGCCGTTTATATTGACGTAAAGAATAACCTTTTCACTAAACAATGCAGCGAACCAGGTGTACATACCCCATGCATTTTTGAGCATGTTTATTTTGCTCGCCCCGATTCGTTGATGGATAGTATTTCGGTATACAAAGCACGCTTACGCATGGGTGAGAAACTTGCTGACAAGTTAAATAAATTACGGTCCGATCACGATATCGATGTAGTAATTCCCATTCCAGATACCAGTCGCACTTCAGCGCTGGAATTAGCCAATCGATTAGGAATTAAATTCCGCGAAGGTTTTGTTAAGAATCGCTATATCGGCCGCACTTTTATTATGCCTGGGCAGAGCATGCGTAAAAAATCAGTTCGCCAGAAACTCAATGCCATTGAGCTGGAATTTAAGGGTAAAAATGTATTACTAGTGGATGACTCCATCGTTCGCGGTACAACCTGCAAGCAAATCATCCAAATGGCGAGGGATGCCGGGGCGGAAAAAGTTTATTTTGCGTCAGCTGCGCCAGCAATTCGGTTTCCAAACGTCTATGGCATAGATATGCCTGCCGCTTCTGAGCTAATTGCGGCCGGTAAGACGGATGATGAAGTGGAAAAGCTGATCGGGGCAGACTGGCTGATATACCAGGACCTGGATGATCTGATCGCATCAGCTGCCGAAGGAAATCCCGATATCGAGCAGTATGAATGCTCGGTTTTTAATGGCGAATATATAACCGGCGATGTCGATGAGGTTTATTTAAAACGGCTGGAAAACCTGCGGAGTGATGCAGCTAAACATGGCAAGAAGAAGGGGTCGCACAAACAAAAAACAAATATGGTAGCTGACTTGAATACTGAAGCCTAAGACCAGAAGTTCGGTAATGACACATTAAAGAGCTGGCTATTTCTTCAGTTAATCTAGGTAAAGTATCGGTTAAATTGTCACGCGCCTTGAGTTATCTAATATCGTGACTGAACTTACTGAATTCTATATAAAAATGATTAGGAGACTAGGTCGGCTTTGCTTTAAGTTGACTAGATTGAGCCGTTCAATTAACCACCTGCTAATTTAACTTTCTCTCCGGATGTTTCAAAAAAATCGCGAATAAGCTGGCGATGGTCCCCTTGTATTTCTATAATGCCATCTTTGATAGTGCCCCCAACACCAAGTTGAGATTTGAGATTTTTAGCTATCTGCTTTAAATCTGAGGAACTACCTCTTACTCCCTTGACTAAAGTTACGCCTGACCCTTTGCGTCCTTTGGTTTCCTTTGAAATACGAATTACACCATCTGATTGATCTGAGTTGATTGGCTGTAGACACTTACACTTCTTCAAGGGTTTGCCGCACTTGATGCAGTTGCTATTTCCTTGCGTTGAATAGACTAGACGGGAATTGCTCACCTAAAAAATTTAAGTTCGGTAGAGCGGAGGCAAAGCGTAACGCTGTTGTTTTGCTTCTACTTTGTCATTGCGCAACTTGGCTTTGCGTAAATTAGCAACGCTACGCATAAGTTCTGCAGGCAATAAAGAGCCAGCTTCATGTTCGCTAACACCACCTTTTACGTTGCTAAATAGTGCAGATTGGATTTGCTCTACGTATGGATGCAGTTCCGAGCACTCTTTTTGCTGCAGGATATCATCCATAGTGAGAACGGTTCTTGATTCAATGAAATGATCGGCCCATTGAATTAAGGTTTCTCGAATTCTATTTATGTCCGAACTGTTATATGCTGCGCGAAGTTGATTGAAGGCAACCCGTTCATTGTTTTCCGGGCTGTATTTAGCCGCAATTCTTTCCCTATAATCATTAACAAACGCTCTAATTTGCTGACTGTTGGGCGCGATGGCGAAGCGGAATATGCTATAGACCACAATTGCAAATGCTAGGGCGATAAAGTAATTGAGTAACGAGGCATCTACTTCAATAAACTCAGCTTCCGCTTGGGCATCGATCATGTCCTGATCAACTACAGGTACTGCAGCGAGTAATTCTTCAATATTTTCAGAGCTAACGACTGTTTGCTCTGAGGGAAGATCGCCTTCAATCGTGGCAACCTCGATAGGTGTTGCAGGAATAATCGTTGATTCCAATTGGTTGGTACCGACATTCCACCAGGGAATCATAATTTCTGGAATTGTGATTTCGCCTGCTGTAGTTGGAACCAGAGTACTGGTCTCAATGCGAGTACCTACAATACTGCCATCGACAAAGGTGCGTTGGATATCAGGGGGATCTGGATAGCTATTTAGTCCTTCGATCTCTTCGGGGCTAAAAGGTGGAAGAACGGCGCCATCTAAGCCATCCGCTACCATGGTGATAGTTCGAATTACAGAATCACCGACTCGCAAATTAGTAATGTCCGCACTGTATTCCTCTTCTATTGTTAAATCGGCGACTGGCAACCAGAAATCCAGTTCTTGTGCAGATTCCGGTCTTGGATCTACATTAATGGTAATACCATCGATAAATGCTGTGACCCTCCTGGTATTCAAATTACGAAATACAAAATTGCTGGAACCGTCAGTAACTTCGCCACGGAACAAAATGTCTGGAATATCGAGTGGGCCGCTTCGCTGTGGAAATATCACATAACGTTTTTCGTAAACGCCGTAACGCGCTCCCTCCATTAATCTTTCATACTGATTTGGAGAACCAATTAACTGAATAACCGTATCCGGCATTTCGAGTTCGGTAAATTGAGGATTACGAATACCATTAATCGTGTAATAAAGCCTGATGGTGAATAATAACTGTTCTTGTACATAAACGGATTCTTTGTTTACTTCGATTTCAAGAAACAGCTCATCACTATTCTGGTTTGATCTCGGACCTTCATTAACAACCGATACAGTTATCGGATCTGTTTGTGCGCTATTAATTTCAATAGAAGGAATCGTCAGCTCGCCCTCGATTAATGGGAAGAGGGTAACGATGTAATCTGTCCAGGATTCGACGGCGCCATTGACGCTGCGTATTTGGCTCGAAGTGCGGGTTCCTAATACGTCAAACTCTTCGGTAAGCGGAGTAAGATC
>JBJLER010000028.1:0-94063 GCA_045565735.1 Pseudohongiellaceae bacterium | reverse complement strand
AGGGTTACCTGGGCAATCAATTCCGAGATTTCCTGTGTCGTTAAGCCATTATCCAAACCACGTCCCAAGTGAACTCGCAATTGATCAGTTTGATAGTTGGCCAATGTCACCGCTATAGTAGCGAGGCTGCGATCGCGCTCTGACAATTGGTTACGGGGCCAGGTTTCACCGTAGACCAGACCACTGATTAACTCATCAAGATAAGGGGCGCCAGGGAAACGGCTATCACCTATTGCCAAGCCCCTTGCCTCGAAGACTTCGGCAGCAACTCGCGAAGCGTTCACACCAGTAGGAAAACCTGAATAAAAAGTTACATGGGTAATTATTTCGCTTATCTCTTCTTGAGTAACACCGTTATCCAGCGCACGACCAATGTGATATCGCACTTCACTGGAGGCATAAAGAGCTGTACCCACAGCAACCGTAATCATGCTGCGATCGCGGGGCGAGAGCTCTTCCCGGGTCCAGGTTTCGGCATAGAGAACTTGATTCAGCAAATCGCGCAAATAGGGTGTTTGCGAGTAAGCCTCGGGAAACTCCAACTCGGGATTAACTGGCGGCTGACGAGAAGAGGCGCCTGGAGGAATTGCTGACAAACCGCGCTCTTCGAAAACTTGCGCTGCCACTCGCGCGGCATTCACACCCGTTGGGAAACCGGAATACCATAAAGTATGGGCAATGATTTCGGTTAATTCGGCCTGGGTTATGCCGTTATCCAAAGCGCGACCCATGTGTAAGCGAAGCTCGTTAGTTGCATAAGTTGCCTGATTCACAGCGACAGTAATCATGCTTCGATCCCGGGCTGACAAACCGGGACGTTCCCAGATGTCGCCGTAGACATAGGTATTCCGTATTTGCCCTAGGTAGGGAGCCGCATCATAAGCACCCGGTGGCGGTGGTGGTTGCTGCGCAAAGGCTGCTGAGCAAACCAATAGTGCAGCAAGTGTGGTCATTAACCAGACGCGAACTTGTAGATTTAAGGTAAATTCTGGAATCAGCATTATCTGCTCTCCCCTTGTTGTTGTTCTGTTATTTTTAACTAATACATTAGAGATTGAAGCATTAAGACCAAAAGGGCCAGCGTAAAAATACCATGCTGTATTTTTGCGTTGCCCTTTTCTCACAGGTATAGGCTTATTGTAACCACAAAATAGTGACGTCTTTAATTCCTGGTACCTATCAATCGAATAAATCGAGTTGTAAGCTAAGCCCATTAGTTGATGCAAGGGAATCGGGCATAACATGAAAAAACGCAAAATTGTCGCATATTCATTTGGTGCACTAATCGCCATTGGCATAGGTCTCTATATCACTGGGCTTGGCGGTAGATTATTAATGTCAGGAATTGGCGCAATCGCCGGACCTCCAGGGGATTTTGACCCTACCAATGTAGTCACTCCTGCTCCGGATTACAGCCTGATAGAAAACTGGGCAGCTCATCCGGACACAAGTGATCCTGCTGATCTTTCTCCTGAAGGTGTTACCGTTCCGGGTCAGGGAGACCTACCTATTGACGTGTTTTTTGTTCATCCCACTGGCTATCTGACTCCAATTAGTTGGATTTCGCCAATGGATCTTGATTCTGGTACGGAAGAAAACATCGATTGGGTAATGGCAAACCAGGCCAGCGCATTTAATGGCTGTTGTAATGTCTACGCACCACGTTATCGACAAGCTAACATTTTTGCCTATTTCGGTAGCGAAGAAGAAAGAGAGAGCATCCTCGGCTTTGCCTACCAGGATGTAAAAACTGCTTTCGAGTATTACCTAAACAACTACAATAACGGCAAGCCATTTGTCCTCGCCAGCCACAGTCAGGGCACCCATCACAGTATGCATCTGCTGAGCGATATTATCGATAACAGTGATTTATACGAACGTATGGTTGCCGCTTATCTTATCGGCGCGGTAAATATCCCGCTATCGCCCGAATGGTTCGCGGAGATGGAAAATATTAAACCCTGTAATAATGCGTCGGATCTGGGTTGCGTTATACATTGGGATACCATGCCTGATGGTGGCTCGGTTATAGAAAGACCTGCACCTTCTGTTTGTACTAATCCTCTAGCATGGAGTCTAGGTGAAGAAGCAGCCAGCGTTGAGCAACATGCAGGTATCGTTATCCCGCAGCATTCATACAACTTGTTTTTTAGTGGTTCGGAAGACACCGCGCAGGGCAAAATATTTGATTCTCTGGCCGCACCAATTTTGGGTTTAACTGGCGCTCAATGTCGCGATGGAACTTTGTTTGTAGAAAGACTGGAAGATCCTGCGTTTGGAGAATCAGGAATTGCAGGCGCGTCCTATCATCTCTTTGATTACAACGTGTTTTACATGAACATTCATGAGAATGCACGCTTACGATCCGAGATTTTTCTATCTGCGCAATAGGGAAACAAAATCCATGACACCACTCTGGCAACTTAGCGCTGTTGATCAGGCAGCGGGAATTCGTATTGGTGATTTTTCTTCAACAGCAGTTGTTGAATCTGTACTCGAACGCGTTGCTCAAAAGAATCCTGAACTAAATGCCATTGTTGACCCACTAAATGAACAAGCATTACTGGCAGCTGAAAAAGCCGATGCTGCTGTCGCAAATAATGAATCATTAGAGTCGTTACATGGAGTGCCAGTCACCATTAAAGTAAATGTCGATACCGCAGGCAGACCAACTACCAATGGTATGGAAGTCTTCAGGGATATCATCGCACCAGACAATTCACCAATCGTGCAAAATCTGTTAAATGCCGGCGCCATAATTATTGGCCGTACCAATACACCCGAAATGTCTATGCGTTTGACAACCGATAATCCACTTTATGGTCTAACTCGCAATCCCTGGAATCTAAAAATGTCGCCGGGCGGATCATCCGGAGGAGCCGCTGCTGCAGCTGCTGCGGGTTTCGGTGCCATACATCATGGAAATGATATCGCCGGCTCCCTGCGCTATCCCGCCACTGCTTGTGGATTGAGTACTGTTAAGCCAGGGCTTGGCCGAGTGCCAGCGTTTCTTCCATCTGCAAAAACCGAACGGGGTATGTTGGCACAATTAATGTCAGTACAAGGGGTGATTTGTCGCGAAGTAAAAGATGTAAGACTCACTACCGAAGTTTTAGTAGAGCATGATCCTCGCGACCCTTGGCATGTGCCTATGCCTTTTAATTATGAAAACACTGGCTTACCTAAAGTTGGTTTCTGTAAGAATGCACATAACTATCCTATTCATAAAGATATCGTCGCCAACCTAGATAGAGCTGCATCAATTCTTGAATCTGCTGGATACCAGGTTAAAGAAATTGAAACACCACCTATAATAGAAGCAGCCAATGCCTGGCTTCAGGTCACTAACTTCGAAATGAAGCAAACGCTGGAACCGGTGTTTGCTGAGCACGGCAGCGAAATCATCAATCAGGTTTTTAACGACTACTACAAACTTGAAGAGATGGTTGATGCCGAGGGCTATCTATTCGGCATTGCCGCGCGCACGCGCATGGTGAGGGAATGGAATCTTCTTCTCGCTGAATATCCATTGGTGCTTACTCCCTATCTGATGCGACCAAGCTATCCTTACAACTACGATGAAACCTTCGAAGGAGTTAAAGATATTTTTGGTGCTTCTATATATAGCTACGGCGTGAATTACATCGGTATGCCTGCTGGTTTTGTGCCGGTTGATCTAGTGGAAGATATGCCATCGGGTGCACAGCTGATTGGCCAAAAGTGGCGGGAAGATCTTATCCTGGATGCCATGGAAGTCATCGAGAATGCCACTGGCATTATGACCCAGAAGCTATGGAAACGAGAACTCAACTTGGATGATTCTGCTCCAAATTAAGCAGACAGCGCTGTATTTTTCCGCTGGCTCCTTTTATTCTCTAAATCCTTATATTGCTGGAAGCCCCTGCAATTGCGTTCCCATCCAGATTAAGCAGGAAAATAATAATGACTAGAAAGAACTCACTTCTAAATTCTGCTCTTATTGCTTCGCTATCACTTGTTATCAGTGCGCTGAGTCATGCTCAATCGCCTACGAGCGATGGTTCACCCGCAAGCATCAATGCGCGGGCTGACTATTTTCGTTTGGATAATGCTTACATACCTCCACCCGGTGAGGCGCTTCACCACTATACAGCTGGCTTTGCCAAGATCCTCTGCTCAGCTGTGTTTGTGACCGGTCTCGATCCGGTTGATGCAGCAGCTAATATGGGCGGATTTATTTCGCCGTTCAATCAGCGCCAGCATGTGGTGAATACTCGTGTCGATCGCGTGCGCGAGGAAGTGAGTCTGGTTTTGCCAGATGGTGTTGTGCGAACTGCAAGACGTTATGACAATCAGGGCTGTGTTGCACATTCGCTTGGAGACAATAGCATCGAATTCACACCTTCTACTATTGAAGCCAATCTTCCTCCAGCTCATTCCACGCCGTGGCCAATGGGCGACATTGTCGATGAAGACAGCTTTCCAGCTGGTGTAGATATTGAACTGATTCAACGTGCCTTGGATACGGGATTCGGACCTGAAGAAGCGCGGACATTAGGATTGGTAGTTACTTATCAAGGCAAGATTCTAGGCGAGCGTTATAGTGATGAAGTCGACATACATACACCATTAGAAAGCTGGTCCATGACAAAAAGTCTGACCGGGACGTTAATGGGTGTTTTGATTCAACAAGGTGAATATGAGCTCTGGCAGAACGCACCAGTGCCGGAATGGCAGGAAGATCCGAATGATCCTCGCCAGGAGATTCGTATCGGCGACATCATGCGTATGTCTAGTGGCATTATGATTAATGCCCCTTCCGATCCAGACTTCGATACCAACACCTACCCGGATCATGTTTATCTTTACACCGGTGGCGTTAACCAATATCACTACGCGGCTACTCGCCCGCAAGAATATCCGCCTAACACCATTGGCCGTTATCGTAATACTGATCCAGTCTTAACCAGTTACTTGATTCGCCTGGCAGTCGAAGGCCGCGGTGAGGATTATCACAGTTTTCCGCAACGCAATCTGTTCGACAAGCTTGGTATTCGCACGGCATTAATTGAAACCGATACCTATGGCAATTTTCTCGGACAGGGTCTTGCATTCATGTCCGCAAGGGCTTGGGCCAAGCTGGGTAACTTGTATTTGCAAGATGGTGTTTGGAATGGTGAAAGGCTATTACCGGAAGGCTATGTGGAGTATGCGAGCACTACAGCTCCCGCATGGATAACCGATGGACGACCGGATTATGGCGGTGCTTTTTTCTGGGTTGATAATGAAGTGGGTGACGATGGCTTACCTCCTTCTTTTTCAATGAGCGGCGCTGGAGGACAATCCACAAGGATTATTCCCAGCCATGATCTAGTAATCGTGCGTATTGGAAAATATACCGGCGCTCGAGCTGGTGGTGCAGCATTGCAAGAAATGATGCCAATGTTATTAGATGCAGTGCCGGAAACACGGTAGGTGCAGAAGTGCCAGTGGTTTGCGTTCCTAGTGCTTCTCATGGCATTGCCGGAAGACTTTCGTGATTAATTGGCAAAGTGGAAAATATTCTCGCCTAGTCTGAAAAATATCCTTAGCAGGATTGGTACTTTGAGTTGTAAATGCCCCTTCGAGTAATAGACTCTATAGCGATCCGTGGACTCTTACCCATGAGCAAGTGCATCGATTTGATGCGCTCTGCCATGATCGCTACCTCTTCCGGCAATGTTAACTTACCAGTGCGCTCCGTTGCGCCAGTTCTAAACAAGACTGGTTTACTTGCTCAGATGCCCGGTTCCAGCAATGAGCTGAAACATTACGGGATTAAACTGCTTAGCCTCCATTCAGCCAATACCACAAAAGCATTGCCGGCCATTCAAGGCTTGGTTGTTATGTTTGAAGCCGAGACTGGGATACCAGTGGCAATATTAGAAGCAGCTCAAATAACTGCGATTCGAACTGCTGCGGCTTCGGGTTTAGCAACTCAATTACTCTCCAGAGAGGATGCCAAAACCTGCGGGATCTTTGGCAACGGCGTGCAGGCTGTCTCTCATATCGAAGCAATAAAAGCTGTTCGACCTATCGAGAAAGTTGTTGTTTGGGGACGCAATGCTGAGAAGACGGAAGCGTTTACAAAAGAGCAACAAGAGTCAGTTGATTGCGAAGTTATTGCCACAAGCGACCCAACTGAAGCAGCCCAATGTGATGTTGTTTGCACAGTCACTGCATCGAAAGAATCTATCTTAAATGGAAGCTGGGTTAAACCGGGAGCGCACATTAATCTTGTTGGTGCACATTCTCTTAATTCTCGGGAAGCAGACTCCGAGCTCGTAGCCAAATCGGTAATCTATGTCGATTCCCTGGAATCTACTCTAAAGGAAGGTGGCGATATTATGATTCCAATAGAAGAAGGAGTGATTTGCGAGAGTGATGTCAAAGGAGAAATTGGTAAGTTACTAACGGGAGACATAGCTGGCAGAAAAAGAGACGAGCAAATAACACTCTACAAATCACATGGCATCTTTACTCAGGATTTGTATGCAGCAGATTATGTTTTAGCTAGAGCAAAGGATGTAAATGCGGGAACATTTATTGACGATTTTTAATTAGAGTCGAAACAGTTCAGCACTGTATTTTTACTCTGGCCCCATTTATTCTAACTGTAACCTCTATTCATGGATTCACATAGACACGGCTCCCAACTCTGATTATCTTTAGCTAAAAATGAGCTCAAGGAAATGAGACAACACCATGCGCACTCTTAAATCGTTGTTCCTACTGCCTTTTCTATTGCAGACCTGCTCCGATTCCCCAAATCAAACTAGCGAGACTCCAATAAGTGCAGATCCAGTCGTTATAACTGAATCTGTTGGCGGTGAGTTTAATGTGAACAGGAACGCTTACTTTGGCGAATTACATGTACATTCCATGTACTCCTACGATGCTTTCATACTCGGCGGCATTGCATCACCAGATGAGGCTTATCAATTTGCCAAGGGTAGCGCGATTACCCATGCGGCTGGTTTCGACATGCAACTGGATCAGCCATTTGATTTTTACGCTGTTACCGATCACGCCTATTTTCTGGGTGTGATGCGCGAGATGGCCTTGGGAGATTCAGAGCTATCACAGCATCCAGTCGCCGAAGGTATCGACCAGATCGGCGATGATCCTATGCCGCGTCGTCAAATATTTTTCAATTTCACCGATTTTGCTAATTCCGGAAACGGCGATGAAATAATGGATGTAGAAGTGATAACCACTGCCTGGAATGACATAGTAGAAACTGCCAATCGTCACAATGATCCCGGCAACTTCACTACCTTTGTCGCTTACGAATACACCGGTACCGGACCGAATCGAGAGATGCTTCATCGAAATGTAATCTTCCGCGATAGCAATGCGCCGGACTTACCATTTTCTCGATTAGATTCTGATAATCCTGCTGACCTCTGGGACTGGATGGATAACAATCGATCTATAGGGATTGAAAGCCTGGCTATCCCGCATAATTCTAATTATTCTGAAGGTCTCATGTTTGATCTGGTTGATTACAACGGTAATCCTCTGGATTCAGCATACGCTGACCAGCGTATGCGAAATGAACCTCTAGTTGAAATTACGCAAGTAAAGGGTACCTCTGAAACTCATCCGGCCCTATCCCCCAATGATGAGTGGGCGAATTTTGGAGTGTTGTACACCCGCATCGGAACAGACGTATTAATTCAGCCTGAGGGTGCCTACGTCAGAGATGCCTTGCTAAATGGTATCCGTCTGCAAGAGGAACAAGACTTTAATCCATTCAAATACGGTATCAGCGGTTCATCCGATACCCATAATGGCACCGCTGTTGGCAGCGAAGATGACTTTTACGGTGTGTCCGGTTTACTGGATAGCAACGGCCAACGACGTGGATCAGTACCACTAGATACGCCGGATCCTGACGGTAGTCTCTATTTCGATCGCTACGCAAGATTTGGAGCGTCTGGTATGACCGGTGTTTGGGCTGAGGAAAATACACGGGAAGCAATTTACGATGCGTTTCGCCGCAAGGAAACCTTCGGTACTTCGGGTCCACGGCTGAAAGTACGTTTCTTTGCCGGTCATGACCTTCCTGAGATTGACGATAGTGAACTTGTTGCCAAAGCTTATGAGGGTGGCGTCACTATGGGTGGCGATTTAATCGCTGAAAGCGATGGTGTTCCTTCCTTTATTGCTTGGGCTGCAAAAGATCCCAATAGTGCACCATTGCAAAGACTGCAAATCATAAAGGGTTGGGTTGAAGGGGGTGAGATGTATGAACAAGTTTACGACATCGCGTGTTCAGATCGAATTGTGGTCGATCCAACAACAAATCGCTGTGACGATAATGGTGCGACTGTGAATCTTGAAAACTGCAGTATCAGTTCTAATTTAGGAGCTTCCGAACTAAGGGTTAAATGGACCGATCCGAATTACGATCCAACTCGCAACGCCTTCTATTATGTCAGAGCACTTGAAAATCCCAGTTGTCGATGGTCTACGTGGGATGCAATGCGTGCCGGCGTTGATCCTCGTCCGGACGTTCCGGCAACTATTCAAGAAAGACTCTGGTCATCGCCAATTTGGATCATTCCGGAACGCAACTAAGTAATCCAGCAATAAGGAGTGAGCAACATAGAAACCTGGCAAAGAGAATTCGTTTCCATGGCTTCCGCCACCAGCGCGCGCAACGGCGCCGGTTTTATGCCCTGCCAGGGCCTGTACTACTCACCAAAAAACAAGCGAGTAAAAACTGCACTTATAGCAACTCACTACAATGTGGATTTTAGTGAGCATTACCTCGCCGAATTTATGGCCACTCGTGGTTACGGCTTTCTAGGCTGGAACACTCGATTCCGCGGTAACGAAGCATTCTTTCTATTAGAACATGCCCTGATCGACATCGGTGCCGGTGTTCGCTGGTTAAAAGAATATGCGGGCATCGAGAAGATAGTTATCTTGGGTAACTCCGGCGGCGGGTCCCTCATGGGTGCTTATCAGTCCCAGGCTCAAGGGGTAACCATGACACCTACTCCGGACTTCGAATTACCAGAAGCATTGTATGACTTAATCCCTGCCGATCTTTATGTCTCTCTTTGCGCACATTCCGGTCGACCAGAGGTCCTAACGTCTTGGCTCGACCCGTCGATAACCGACGAGACTGATCCCACCAGTATCGATCCTGAATTAAATATGTATGATGAGAAAAACGGTCCACCCTATTCTATTGAGTTTGTAAAAACTTATCGCGCCGCACAGGAAACGAGAAATCATCGCATCACAGACTGGTGCCATGGTGAATTAAAACGACTCGAATCCTTTGGCATGACCGATCGCGCTTTCAACCTTTTTCGTACCTGGGCAGATTTACGCTTAATGGATGGCACTATCGATCCGTCACAGCGGGAAGTGGGACACTGTTATGCAGGCAATCCTAAGCGAGCAAACTTCGGACCACGAGGAATCGGTCTAACTAACACGCTTCGCGCCTGGTTATCTATGTGGAGTTTGAAAGATTCTCACTGCCGCGGTGCACCTCACCTAATTCGAATTGAACTGCCGGCGCTGGTTGTTCAGAGTACTAGAGATACCGGCGTTTTCCCCAGTGATGCCGAAGCAATCCATTCTGCATTAGCTTCAAAAGATAAAACATTAGAAATGATTGATGGCGATCATTATCTGGTGGAGCCAGATGATGCGAGAAGTAAAGTTGCTGATTTAATAGCTGCATGGTTAAAAGATCACGGAGCCGAATAAATCAAAGGAGAGATTTGTGACACCTGCTAATTTGAATAACTCTAGTACTGCTTATCAGTGGTACGTCATTTTTGTACTACTGCTGGCGCAGATGTTTTCATTTCTCGATCGCATGATCATGGGTTTGCTGGTGGGTCCCATCAGAGAATCGTTCGCAATCTCTGACACTCAATACAGTTTGCTTGCAGGATTAGCCTTCTCACTTTTCTATGCCATCATGGGGCTGCCTCTGGCCCGAATTGCTGACAGCAGGAATCGACGCAATTTGATCAGTATCGGCATTGCAGTGTGGAGTGTAATGACCGCAGTCTGTGGATTGGCCAAAGGATTTGTCTCGCTATTCTTTGCCCGGATAGGGGTTGGAATTGGTGAAGCCACTCTTGGTCCCGCCGGCTATTCCATGATTACGGATTATTTTCCCCGTTCTTCTCTTGCCCGAGCCTTATCAGTTTATACGCTCGGTGTGACCTTCGGCTCCGGTCTTGCGTACATACTTGGGGGCGCTGTAGTTGGTTACGTGCAAACTCTCGATACTCTAACTCTACCTTTTCTGGGTGCTACCGAAGGTTGGCAACTCACTTTCTTTATTGTTGGTTTTCCTGGAGTGCTGGTAGCTGCACTTATGTATTTGACAGTGCGGGAACCTGCGCGCAAGAACGCCGAATCACATGCCACCATGCCTGCCATCTCAATAGTTATCGAATATGTCTGGAAACGGCGCGGTGCTTATCTAAGCCACATACTAGGAATTTCCATTTTTGTGATGGTGGTGTATGCGCTAAATCTATGGGGGCCGACCTATTTTATTCGCACCTTTGGATATAGCACTGCAGATGCAGGATTTACCTTTGGTATTATCATGCTATTGGCAGGAAGTACTGGTTTATTAATCGCCGGCTTTATTGCTGATGCGTGGGCTCAAAAAGGGACAAGTGACGCTTATGTAAGAGTAATATTATTCAGCATCGTCGGTATGACTCCCTGCGCTATTGCACTAGGATTTGTAAACACGCCGCTAACTGGAATCATTGCCATGTCCCTGGCAGTGTTCTTTTCTGCGTTCCAGGGAGGAATTGCTGGAGGCACATTGCAACTCATGACACCAAATCGCATGCGCGCCCAAATAATGGCGGTGTATTTGCTTGCTGCCAATCTTATTGGGCTTGGACTTGGACCGACGGTAGTGGCGGCCACCACTGATTTCATATTCGGGTACGACGCTGCTATTGGTAAATCTATTGCACTCTGCGCCGCCTTGCTTTGCCCTTTGGGTGGGCTTTTGCTCTGGTCAGGTATGAGCAAGATCAAATACGAAATCGATTCAAAAGCATCAGCTTGAGAGATTAATAGAATAAATAAGTCATAGTTCTTGCTCTTATTCCCTGCTAGATTGATCGCATGCTTATTGATATTCACACCCATATTTATACTCAGCGCTGGTTAGAGATTCTGCAGGAACAAAGCGGAATCTATCATCTCAAGATTCGCCCAGACGGACAAAAAGAAATTTTTCGCGGTGATACTCCTGTATCCATCCCGCAAGCGGGCCATTT
This sequence comes from Pseudohongiellaceae bacterium, assembly GCA_045565735.1. Taxonomy (GTDB): domain Bacteria; phylum Pseudomonadota; class Gammaproteobacteria; order Pseudomonadales; family Pseudohongiellaceae; genus UBA9145. Next base: position 82,760 of record JBJLER010000028.1, on the reverse strand, counting down.
TGACTACGGCTTACGCATTAAATTGATGGACAAAGCTGGCATCGACATCTCTGTCGTTTCTTTAACAGCGCCTAGTGTGTACTGGGGTACGGAGGAAGTGAGTTGCCTAGCGGCCCAAGAAGCCAATGATTCCACAGCAGAAGCACAAGCTAAATACCCTGAGCGGATTCGCTGGTTTACAACCCTGCCCTGGCAATATCCTGATGCAGCGGTTGCTGAGCTTGAGCGTACGTGCGCAAACGGTGCTGTTGGCGTGATGGTACTGGCTAACATTGCTGGACGCAGCCTCAATGATGATTTCTTTGCACCTATCTGGCAAGCAATCGATGATAAAGGTTTGCCAGTGTTACTCCATCCTACCGATCCGCCTGGCGCAGATGTTTTAGACATGGGTGAGTTCGATCTGAGCTGGTCCGTGGGTTTCATGTTCGACACAACTCTAGCTATAACCCGCATGATGTTTCATGGATTCTTTGACAAATACCCCAAGCTAAAGCTAATTGCTTCTCATGGTGGTGCTGCGCTTCCCTATTTAGTTGGTCGCTTCGAAAAAGGAGATGAGGTTGAAATTCCGGAACGCCGCCTAATGCAGAAAAAACCTACTGATTATCTGCAGCACATTTATTACGACTGTATTACTTATGATCCTCTCGCATTGGAGTATCTGGTTTCGATTGTTGGTAGCAGCCAGGTAATGTTTGGTACGGACTGGCCCCATCAGGTTTTTGATATTGAAGGGGCAAAAAATAATATAGCAACATTATCCGATGACGATTGTGACGCAATCCGACACTTGAACGCGAAACGAGTTTTCGGTTTGTAACACAAACTCATATAAAAAGAACAAACCAGGAGTTTTAGCTTGGCCGAACCTGGCGTCAAATTCGCTACCCGCATGGGGTTTATTCTTGCGGCCATGGGCAGTGCAGTAGGCCTAGGTAATATTTGGCGCTTCACCTTTATGGCTGGTGAGAACGGCGGTGGTGCCTTCATTCTTCTTTATTTCCTTTTCATAGTATTTCTCGGTATTCCCTGTGTTATCGCTATGATCTGTATCGGACGCCGCGGTGGACATAGTCCAGCTGGCAGCACCAAGGCATTGGCGGTAGCTGAAGGGCGAAGTGAGAATTGGAAGTTACTCGGATGGCTGGCCATTGGCGTCGCCTTTCTCGCCCTTACTTTCTTTAGTGTGATTGCTGGTTGGGTCTTAGCTTATCTTCCTTATTCTTTGTCTGGTGGGTTCGTTGGCATTACTGCAGAAGAATCGGTTCAGCTATTCGACGACATACAAGCCTCACCACTAGGCATGACCTTCTGGCACGGCGTGTTTATGGTATTGACCATGTGGGTTGTCGCTCGCGGAGTGCTCAATGGCTTAGAAAAAACCATAAATGTAATGATGCCAGCGCTATTTATTATCTTGCTTATTCTGGTTCTATATGCGGCACTTGCAGGTGACTTGTCTGCTGCATTGCGTTTTATGTTCGTGCCAGATTTCAGTCAAGTGAATAATGATGTGGTGTTATTGGCATTAGGTCAGGCATTTTTCTCTTTAAGTGTTGGTGGTGGTGGCGTGATGAATTACGGCAGCTACCTACATAAAGCAGCATCCATACCGCGCAACGCTTTTGCCATAGTCGGCGCAAACGTTTCCGTTGATATGCTGGCCGGGTTGGCTATATTTCCAATCGTCTTTGCCTTTGCCCTGGAACCAGCATCAGGACCAGGATTGATCTTTGTTACTTTACCTGTCGCATTAGGGCAGATGCCCGGCGGTCAGATAATCGGAACCTTCTTTTTATTATTGGTATTGTTTGCTGCTTTGAGCACATCAATCTCAATGATGGAGTCATTGGTTTCTCGATTAGTTGAGCGACCCAGTGCTACGCGCAAACGCATGACCATAGTGGCTGGCGGTGTTGCCTGGTTTATCGGCTTAGGCTCGGTGTTTTCTCACAACATCTGGTCAGACTTCACTCCATTAAGCTTCATACCCATGTTTGAAGGCTCAACCATCTTCCGTATTATCGATTTCTTTGTGGTAAATAACTTAATGTTGCTGAGTGCCTTCTTCATTGCGATCTTTGTTGGTTGGGTTATGTCGAAAGAAGCAACCAGAGAGGAATTGGGCATGGGAGATTCGTTGGGTTATCGCACCTGGTTGTTTATCATGCGCTTTCTCGCACCTGTAGCAATTTTCCTAATCGCTGTCTTGACCATTCTTACTTATTAAAACCTATGGCAGACAGTGAGCAATTAAAATCTCTATGCTCCATGATTGGGGCAGCCGAACGCATTGTAGTGTTTACCGGCGCCGGTATATCAACAGAATCTGGTATTCCCGATTTCAGGGGCCCTCAGGGCGTATGGAAGAGCAAGCCGCCAATCGATTTTCGCGATTTTGTCGCATCTGAAGAAGTGCGGCGCAATTCATGGGAGCAACGATTCTCTGATGTCTACAAATTAACCGGCGCAGAACCAAATGCTGGACATAATGTGATAACCAAACTAGTTAATGACGGCAAAGTTACACATGTCATCACACAAAATGTTGACGGCCTGCATCAAGCATCGGGGACACCGGATGAATTGGTGATAGAGCTTCACGGCAATACCAACTACAGCAAATGCTTAGACTGCGAAAAGCGTTTCGAAAATGAAGACATAAAGAAGGAATTTCTGGAAAATGCAACGATTCCTTATTGCGATAGCTGTGGTGGCGTTGTGAAAACGGCGACGATTTCTTTCGGTCAGCAAATGCCACTCGAAGAGATGCAACGAGCAGAACAAGCAACTCTTGCCTGTGATTTGTTCGTTGCCATTGGCTCATCATTGGTAGTCTATCCTGCCGCAGGATTCCCACAAGTTGCGAAAATGAGTGGTGCTCGCTTAATTATTATCAATAATGAACCAACAGATCTTGATCCACTCTTTGACCTGGTACTGCATCAACAGATAGGCCCGACATTGTCAGCGGTTGTAAACTTATGAATTACAAACTAACTATTATATCTTTCATAAGCTGCACGCTAATTACATGTAGCGATGAACCCATCTCAGATACATCAAGGCTAGAGACAGATACACCCAATGTCGTCTTAATCCTTGCAGATGACTTAGCCTTTTCCGATCTTGGCGCCTATGGCAGTGAGATCGAGACACCCCATCTTGATGAACTAGCCAGCAACGGCGTATTGTTTACCCGTTTTCATAGTAGCGCAATGTGCTCTCCTTCCCGTGCCATGCTGCTTACCGGTGTGGACCAACATAAGAATGGTTATGGAACCATGGGTGAGTATCTTGATGACTCGCAACGGGGTCAGCCAGGTTATGAAGGCTATTTAAACAATCAAGTAGTGACCGTTGCCAGTTTACTAGATAGTGCTGGCTTTAATACTTTTATGACAGGTAAGTGGCATCTCGGATCTCAAACCCTTCCCAGTGACCGCGGATTTGATCGAACCTTTATCTTACTGCAAGGTGCTGGCAGTCATTTTGACAATACCGGTTATGCTAGTGCACGACCTATTGTGGATTACTTTCGCAATGGAGAGGCTGTTGAATTACCAGATGACTTTTACAGTAGTGATGCTTACACCGATGAAATGATCAAATATATAGAAGAAGGAAGAGCATCAAACCAACCCTTCTTTGGTTATCTCGCCTTTTCAGCCCCGCACTTTCCTTTACATGCACCCGCAGACCTTATCAATAAATACATCGAACGTTATATGGTTGGCTGGGATGTTATTCGTCAGCAACGACACGAAAACATGAAAGAGTTGGGACTAATCCATACTGATGCCGAAATGGCGGTTCGATTGGAAAGAGTTCCACCCTGGAATGAGGTAAGCATAGAAGATCAAAGCTATCAAGCGAAGAAGATGGCTGTTTATGCAGCCATGGTCGATCGAATTGATCAAAACGTTGGCAAATTAGTGAACTATTTAAAATCTATCGACGAATATGACAATACGGCGTTTTTCTTCTTATCAGACAATGGTCCCGAAGCAGTCGATTTCACCACTTATCCAATTCTGCCTGTCGCTACAGACTGGATTGCTGAAACTTTTGATAACAGTTATGAAAACTTAGGTAATCAGGGTAGTTATATATATTATGGCGAACGCTGGGCGCATGTAAGTGCCGCTGCGCATAGCTTTCATAAAACCGTAATCACCCAAGGTGGTATTAACGTTCCACTTATCTTCAGTTATGCAAAGGCCCTACCACAAAACAGAATAGTCACTGACTTCTCCAGTATGGTTGATATCACACCAACTATTTTGGATTTGGTTAATGTTACTCATCCCGTCAATATATTTAACGGCAGATCCATTCACAATATGGATGGACGTTCTATTATTCCATACCTAGAAGGTACTGCGGAATCTATCTACCCACTAGGCGAAGGCAACGGCTTCGAATTGTTTGGGCATAATGCCTATATCAGCGGTAACTGGAAGATAACTCGACTACAGGTACCCTATGGTGATTTCACCTGGGGCTTGTATGACATCGGAAAAGACCCTGCCGAGCTCAATAATCTGGCAGAACAAAATCCTGAAAAATTTCAGGAGTTATTGGCACTATATGAAAAGTACACCGAGAGTAACGGAGTAATTCAAGTCCCGGAAGGTTGGCGCATGTTCGAAAACCTAGGTAGTTCGCAGTAAAGCTACAAACCTACTCATCAGAATAAATCACCCAGATCTTTTCATAACCCTCTCTTTCGAAGATTCCTCTAAATTCCCTTTGCAGCTTCGCCTTCTTAATTCGCAGGCTTAAAGGCAAGCAACACGTTGCCAGATACCTGCCTGAATTGGCCATAGCCAGAACCTACGAATACCATGCCAGATCCAGCTGCAATGGAATGACTGTCAATGGAACCACCATAGCCTTCAACACCATTAACAGTTTCATAGTCGCGTACCGTGTCATATTCGAACAAGATTTCTCCGGAATCGGAATCAAACACAAACAAACGACCATCCAAGGCGCCAGTAATCACTGCACCATCTATGGATAATGGTGTTGCCGAGAAACCATGCAGCGCCTCACAGCGTCTTAGTCTGTCATCTCGCTCATCATTGCACTCAGGCTCAACTTCATAGAACCAACTTGGCTCCCCTGTTCCAACAAAATAAGTGTAAATGCCTGGCACACTGTTTCGACCCATGCCACCCGGATCATTGATAGTAAGAAACGCACGTTCCGAATCGACAGCAATACCCCAATGATTTCCGCCTAAGGCTGTGCCTTCTCCTACTCGTTGATTCCATACTAATTGCCCTGTATCTGGATTCAGTGCCCAAATATCGCCGGATTTTTGTCCTGCGATTAATAGTTCTCGATCACCAGTATCTACCAATACAGCCGGGCCACCGAAATCGTAATCCACAGCATTAGTATCTTCTAAGATGATGCAGTTCGGTCCACCAGCAGTGCAGCCGAAGTTCCACATGTCATTAGCCAATGCCTGGAACACCCACTTCTCTTCACCGGTTTCTAAATCGAGGGCGATGATTGCATCGCTGGTATTTGTAGTTGGATGGGAAGTGTTTTCGCCAGTAGTCACATAAATCTGACTACGTTCGGTATCGATAGTTGGCGTTGTCCAAATTGGCGCGCCGGATGGTCCTCGTTGCCGAACTCCCGTAGAACTGACCTGTCCAGTATATTCCGCTGCAGGCATGGTGTGGTATTCCCAAAGCTTTTCACCTGTGCGTATATTCAGTGCCGTAACCGCACCATGATTTTCACAACATTCATAATTCGGATTTCCACCGGTAATTACTCCTGAACCAGACACTGGGACAATTACTCTGTCTTCATGAATTACTGGTGTTCCGGTAAGCATGCCTTGATTGTTTTCCGCCTGACCGCTGTTAATCCAGATTGACTCGCCGTTTTCTGCATTAACCGCATGAATCATTCCCGGCATATCACTAAACACCAGCATGCCCTGTCCATCGATTACATCATAAGCAATAGAAGAACGAAGTCGGGTGCCAGATTCATAAACCCACTTCGCACAACCACTGGCTATGTCTAATGCAAAGACACGGCCTGAATCGGTAGCCGAATAAAAAATAGTGTCGCCAATAATTACTGGCGCGGCTCGCATACCGGAAGTTGCAGGAAAAGCAATCGCCCAGGCTAACTCCAGATTGGATAAATCGGCTGTGGTTAATCCTGATTGCGCAACGGTTAAATGGCGCGGATTATTACCAGCTGAGTCTGTGTAAGAAAAAGAAATCGGGTGATTTAAATCAATCAACCTATTGCCTTCTGCACACATGCTTGCAACTAACCATTCTTCAATTTCCAACGCCTCATCTTCAGCATTTTCCTGCTGCGCTGATGCTGCCGTGCTGAATCCAAGTAGACATGCCAGACTTAGACAAAATTTAAAATTAAAACTGTGACGAGAGAGCAAATACATAAAAATACCTGTTCGAAACTACGTGAAACGATAGGATGCTTCGAAAAAATCTCCAAGCCCGCGTTAAAATACAAGAATCAGAGGCTTCAATACAGAAGAATACGTTGATACTCGGCGATTTTTCAGACAATTAACAAATTAGTCTTGGTTCACCCCCTATTTCTCCTGTATTTTTAATCTGGTCCCAGACTATAAGAAGAAAGGGAGTCTTTAATGCCTAAATCTCTGCTTGCAGCTCTGCTCTTCACTGTTTTCTCTATGCTGCACTCCGGCTTAGTGGATGCGCAAACCCGTATCCCAGGGTGGAATCGAGTCGCCCCTCCCGGCGGTCATCAGAATGATCCACAGCTCGTTCGCGCAACCGGTGGCCCGGTAGTTCCTATTTTTGAAGGCTGGTTCCCAAATGAAGACGGCACCTTCCAGCTCTGCTTTGGTTACTTCAACACCAATACCGAAACGGTTTTTGATATCCCCGTCGGGCCAAGCAACTATGTAGAACCAGCTGAGTTTAATGGCCTACAACCCACTCATTTTAAACCTCAACCTGATGGAGGTCGCCGTCACTACTGTGTATTCAGCGTGACTGTTCCTGAAGACTGGGGAGACAAAGATGTGCGCTGGACTCTGATAGATGAAATAACTGGACAAGAGTTCAGCTCTCCGGGCCGATTGGTGCACAGCACTTATCGTCATGACGAACCGCTGCAACCTTCTCGCAAAAACAGCCCACCTAAAGTAAGACTCCAAGCCGAAGGTCCGATTGCAGAAGGTCGATTCGGGTTTGGACGTGGCATGATGGCAGAAACCCTGGAAACCCGTGTCGGCGTGCCGATCGAATTAAATGCAAGAATTCGCAGAGACAATCCCTTTCGAGAAGATGACGAGCGACCAGTTCGAGTCAGATTCTTTAAGTACCAGGGCCCAGGCGATGTCGTGTTTACCCCTGATTGGAGCTCCTGGCGGGAAGAAAACATCGGCTGGGTAGAAGCGGCAAGCTGGCTGGAATCGGAATTCGCTTATGGTGAGGAAAAAACCGAAGCGGTATTCAGTGAACCGGGTGAATACATCTTAATGGTGCAAGCATACAATATGGTTGGTAGGAGAACATATGAAACACAGGATTTCGAATTCTGGTGTTGTTGGACCAATGCTTTCATAAGAGTAAATGTAAATTGAGACAGAGAATTAATTATTAGCTAAATAAAAATTTAGTTGGAGAAAATCATGAAACTTATTAATCACAGCAAATATGCCTGGATTAAATTATCAGTAAGTTTACTTTTGTTGACGAGTATTCCGCAGCATGGTTTACAAGCGGAAGATATGCCGACTTTCTCTAACGAAGTAGTAAGAATTCTCCAGGAGAAGTGTCAGAGATGTCATCAGCCTGGGGGTATTGGTCCGATGCCGTTGGAAACTTATGATCAGGCAAGAGTGTGGGCGCCACGTATAAAAGAAAACGTGCGACGCCGTATCATGCCACCCTGGCACTTGGATCCGACCATAGGTATCCAGGAATACAAAAACAATTTCTCTTTAACTCAAGAACAAATTGACACCTTAGTTACCTGGGTAGACGCAGGTACTCCTGAAGGTGATCCTGCTAGTCTGCCACAAGGTGTTGACTGGCCAAACTGGCTTGAATGGGAATTAGAGCCAGAACTTGGCGAACCAGATATGGTTTTTGAATCCGGACCTATCGCAGTCCGCTCAGAAGGTGGGGACTTCTGGCCTTCAATCGATGTGGAATGGCCTGCATTAGATAAGCCACGCTATTTAAAGGCAGCGGAAATCCGTAACACGATTCGCGGACGTGCCGCCTTACATCACAATAATGTGCGCCTAAATTTAGAAGAAGGTCCTTCAGGACGCGTAGTGGGTGCTGGCGCCGGCAAACGTTGGGATTATTTTGGAGAAGACACTGGCATCCTATTTGAAACGGGTCCTGGGGTTGTAAATTTCGGAGCACACTATTTTCCAATTGGTGTTGAGTTTGAAGACAACATCGAAGTTGCATTCTGGTTTCATCCGGAAAACAAGCCACCGGAAACTGTAGCCAGTGTCGAAATTCATCACCTGATAGATCAGTTCGATCCAGACCAGCCTCGTGCACGAGATATTTTGATACCTCCCCATGGCACTCAGACAATGTATCGGACCTGGGTACTGGACGAACCAGTGATGCTCAATAGCTATCGTGGGCACATGCATTTACATGGTATTGCCATGTCTATCGAAGTAGTTTGGCCAGGCAGAGTACGTGACTATTATGGGCCTGGCGCAAATCGGAGAGACGTTATTGCCTCTATTAATAACTACAACCACAACTGGCAAACCAGTTTTGTCTTTGAAAATGATGCGCGCCCTATTCTACCGGCAGGGACCGCGATTGTTATGCGCACTCATTTCGACAACACAGCTAACAATCCTTTATCCATAGATCCTGATCAATGGGTAGTATTCGGCGGCAGAAGTGTAGATGCCATGTCCCATTTTCACGTCAGTGTCACTTATCTGGAAGAAGAGGAATACGATTCCCTGCTCGATCAACGATTCGCGCAGCTCACTGCACGCAAAGAAAAAGATGGTAATTATGGCACTGCGCTATTAGCCATACATCCTGATGAGCGTACCCGATTAGAAACCGGAGAACTTGCAGAAAGAGACGGAAGAATAACTGGGACAGATCGATATTCGCAGAACTAACAATAACTAACGATTAAGCTAGTTTTTCAATCGCGGAAACTGAATGGTTTAAACCTGAATATCCCGAGGTGACAGCATGGCTATACAAACCTATTGTAGTTGCAGCAAATTCAAGTCAATACCCTTGTTTATAATTGGGACAGCGCTTGCAACTACTTGTTTGGCTCAGGCACAAAATTCAGCCCCTCATTCAGAATTTTACAGCCAAGTTGCCGAGAGCCGAGGCCTAGGCGGCGTAGTCGGTTATGGTCGCGGCGCGGCCTTTGCAGATATCGATAGTGACGGTGATGATGATTTGTTTGTCGCTGACACTGATGGCCGGTTGTTCGGTCGGCCGTTCGGAATGTCTATGATTTATGTAAATGACGGTTCTGGGAATTTCATTCCCGGTGAATTCAATTTGGATCCTGCCGATTTTCACGGTACGTGGGTAGGATCGTTTGCGGACTACGACAACGATGGTGATCCCGACTTGATGGTTGGAAATGGTGGCTATACTAATTCGTCCACATTGGTATTACTCGAAAATCGAATCAATCAAAATCAGGGTTTCGTAAAAGTGAATCGGCTCGCTGGTCTGGATGATGAAGATGGAGCCGGCGCCAGTTCAGGTTGGTGGGGCGTGTCTTGGGCAGACTATGACAACGATGGTTGGCTCGATGTCCTGGCGACGCGACGCCAGGCGCGACCTTTGTTATTTCACAATGAGCAAAATGGGACTTTTGTCGAAGTAGGAGAACAATTGGGTTTGACTACTAGCGGGCAAAGGGATGCAAAAAACCCTCTCTGGATCGATTACGATCAGGATGGAGATCAGGATCTTTATATCGCAGGTATGGATTGGCATGCATTTTATCGCAACGATTTGGACCGCTTCACGGATGTCACCGAAGAGATTTTCGTCGAAGCTTTGGCAGGTCGCAGTGGCTTACCTGCAGTATTTGCTGCAGCATCGACCGATTTTGATCAAGATGGGAAAGAAGATATTTATCTCGGGCGCTGGGATTCCCAGGACTACATATTGTTTGGTAACGGGGTTGACGGTTTCGATCGCATGGGCATCGAGGCAGGATTGAATACGGATAATTTACTGGCGATTTCGGGGACCGATAGAAACCCTATGTACAGCCAGACGAGTCCGGCGCGTATTGCCGCTAGAGCGAACGGCCTTGAAGGTGAATCAGAAGCTGGTATTACTCCTTACGAAAACACCATGGGACTGGGTGTGGGGGATTTTTATGATGACGGATACCCAGATGTAGTGATCGGTACTGGTGATCCCGCATTCGTGGCAGCAGATGTGTTTTTCTGCAATCTAGGTGCGCGCCGTTTTGAACGCTGCACTGATCGCTTTATAGAGCCCGATAGCAGTCACAACATGACCCGAGGCCACGGAGCTATCTTTGGGGATGTAAATCGTGACGGCTTTACCGATTTTTATTTTAACTTGGGTGGACACCCCCCTTATGATTTTGACCAAAATGCAGAATCACGAGAAACTAACAAGCTCTTTATGCGCGACACAAACGAGACTGCCAATGCAGCATGGGTAACTCTTACCGGTACTGAAAGTAATCGCGATGCCATAGGCGCAAGAGTTCGATACGGAGAGGGAGACTTGACTCGCTATCACTATCTTCGCTCCACTCAAGGTTTTCAAAGCCAAAATAGTATGACGTTATTGCTACCATTGGCAGATCAAGAATCCGCTCCGGTAGTTATCGACTGGCCAAGCGGTAAAACTACTGAAATTTCAGTAAAGGCTGGGGAACACTACAACATTACTGAGCAATAAAAGCCAGAGAAGGGTAAGTGAATATGAAATATGTGAGAATCGGATTACTGGGATTTACAGCGTTATTAATTACAACACTTATAACTTTGCGCATAACTGGTTTCGAGCCACGCTATATCGATCCACGAACGCCGGCATTCGTTGAAAGTAATCGTACTGCTGGACCGGGACTTTGGCTTGCCGGTGAAGTTGTGCGGGAACCGGTAATTAATTGGGATTTTATAAACGATGTGGATCATCCGGTTCGTGGCAACTCGATAATGCTTGAGACACGCACGTGGTATGGAATTCCCCACTCTGTTTCTGTGAATGCCAGACCTCGCGGCCCTGATCTCTATCTAAGCGGAAGCGCGCAAGGCGACAGGCTCGATGAAGAGTTTCCCAATAACAAAGCATGGTGGGCTAACGTCGAGCGCGACCCGCGGATTCGAATGAAGATCGATGGGAAGATTTATGAAGCAACTGTTGCTTTAGTTCAAGATCAAGAAGAAGCCGCTCGCTTACTCGGTGGCAATCCAATTTCTACTCGTGTCGACGAAAATGGGAACGAACAAATAGTTTCGAAACGCTATTACTGGCGTGTGTTCCAGCGAAATATTCCAACCTACGGGGCCGCCCCTATTTAGCGACTGTTATTTGAATCGACTGCCGAAATTTACTCGGCCTCTAGAAATAAACAAGTGGGGGTCTTTCACAGGTACCGGGGTAGGCAGATGAAAACAAACTATTTAGCCGTTGATTGATCTCGCCCGAATTGCTGATGGGGTTTTGAGTATCCCACTGGAAACCCTGATTGGTATCGGTCACATTTAACGAGAAAAAGCTATCCTTTGGATTAGTCACTAATCCATAACGCAAATCAGCATATTGATAGGTTGTATTTCCATCTTGTTCTATCACGGTTCTATGCAGCCAGCCCATTGCAAACCACTCGAAGATTCTCACCTCGCGCATATCACTCACTTCGTCGAAGTCGGAACGGGGTGTTTGCTCCGCCATGCCCCACTCAATTTCGCAGGGACGCCACATAGAAATATAACCAACCCAATCTGCCGTGGGAGTGCGGGCCACGACTCGGCGATAGTGAAGTTGAAGAAAAGTCGGAAAGGACTCCACCTGAAAATCCTGAAGCCCTAAATTTACTAGTTGTAATTCTGCTTCTCTTTTAGCTGCCTGGCCTAAATACCAACCGTAAACCAAATAGGAAGTAGTAACTACCAGAAATGTTATGCCAATAAGATGCACCTGAGCTTTTTGTCGGTAACGCCAGGCAAGATAAATTCCAATAAATAATGGCATTGTGTAAAGCGGATCAATTATTGGCATGGCAAACAAGGCAAATCGCTGATCAGAGAATGGCAACAATAATTGCGTACCATAGGGCGTTAGCACATCGAGTAAAGGATGAGACAACAGCGCCAAAAACATTGCCAGCATCCAATATCTCATTCTTTCTTTGTTTATTAAGTCGTTGGAGCGATAGCATTCATACTTATAGATTAGATAACCCAATATCGGACCCATTACGGGGGCAAAAAATAGCGAATGGGTAATGCCACGATGTATTTGCAGATTGTGGAAGTAATCCTCGGCGAAAAAGACATCGATATCAGGCATTGCCCCGGCCATAGCACCAACCGCTACCACTCTGAAGCCGAGCTTATGTTGAGCGCTGGCTTGAGCGACTACTGCACCTAATGCTGCCTGGGAGAATGGATCCATAAAACTTTTCTCAAAAAAGAGATGCCTGCAAAATACTGACAGCGTAAAGATACAGTACTCTTAGCCACATCGAATAGGCGATTTTTATGATTCTAGATCGACGGAGAGGAAGAATCGGTCTTTGAATTACTCATAGAGTTAAGCAAGTCTGCAAAAACGAACATGGGTAAACATTTGAAAGGAGCTTCTAAGCGCCGCCAACCCGACTGATGGCAGGAAACAGCCGACAAACGCAATGAGAGAAGACTGCTTTTATTTGAAGACCCCCTCATAGGCAATAACCCACTTCATAAGAATCAACTAGGCGCCAATAACTAGGGAGAATAAGTAGCAGAAACCAATTAGACAAAGAAAATGGAGCTGGAAGGAAGAAAAAACTAAAAAATAGAAGAATGCTGCCGTTACAAAGTTTGAGGGCGGATGCCGCAAGCGACACCCGCCCTACAGGACATTAAGCAGAATTATCAGTATCAGCGCGGTGAGGCACAAAATATCTGTTAATTCTTCTTTAAACCCTTCCCCGAGATTTCCAGAATCATTCCGAAGAATTCTTCCTTCTTTCTTAAGGGCCCCTGAGACTTGCGTCTCAGTTTTTTAGTCTTAGGCTCAGACCCGACAAAGGCTGTTGGCCGAACAGATTCTTTGGCGATGTTCGAGGCTCTGGAATAAGCACCTTCCACGACGTTCCAAACCAGTTCACGAATTTGTCCAGGCTAATCATTCGCAACTTTTAAACGAATTCTTCTCTTCCTAGTCAGAGTCTCCTCTTCTTATTCCGAGTTTCCTTCTTTTAATCGTCTTCATTATTTTGGGTTAAACCCACAATAACTTATAAATGATTAGTTGTTCCCGGTTCGTTCCCTGCGCCGTGTCGGTGATCGCAAATCGACAAAGTCGACTCAGTCACACCTATGATTTTGATTATACATAAAACAAAAATGCGTGCATTATTTTTAGTAACTTTTATCAAAAAAAATTCAATTTATTTTTTGAACAATCGTTTTAATATAAATCCATAGCCCTCATCAATGACACAAACAGTGGCACAGTAACAACTTGTTTATTTTTTATTCAACATCATGTGGATAACTTGTGGAACGTTTGGCCTGCAATTTCTTGTTTTATTTTTTGAGTTTCGAAATGCAAAATTGAGAGTTAAAAATTGAAGCAATAAATAGGATTTACATCTGAAATTTTCTAACTTGGCCAATTTTGGAAAATTTTTTTAGTCAGAACACTTACTTTTTGTTTTAATTTGCGTGATGCTAGTCAATATGAAAATACGCGCTTCTAAATTTCTTGCAGCGATATCAGTATTAGCCGCCTTACCAGTTCATTCTCAGACCGGAATGACCGGCGGGGAATGGCATTTTTTCGGAAGTGATGCGGGCAGCACTAAGTATTCTGCACTGGATCAGATCGATCGCTCCAACTTTTCCGAACTGGAAGTTCAGTGGCGCTGGCAATCGATCGATGGCCGCTTCGACCTGGAACAGTTAAAAGCAGAGTACCCAAATCTGCAGGTACCTAATGATGTTCCCGACGTTAGTATCAACGGGTTAAAAGCGGCGCCTTTGGCGGTAGATGGCGTGCTCTATGTTTCAACTCCGCTATTTCAGGCAGCAGCTATTGATGCTGAAACCGGCAATACACTATGGGCTTATGATCCACGCAGCTACGCTTCCGGCATTCCAATAATGATGCTGGGCTTCAGCAATCGTGGTCTGGCCTATTGGTCGGACGGTGATGATGCTCGGGTTGTTTGGGGCACCGGAGATGGTTATCTCGTAGAAGTAGACGCACGAACTGGGGAACCGATTTCTGGGTTCGGCAATAATGGCCGTGTCGACTTAATAGAGGGTATCCCTCGTGCTCGCCGGCAAGCCCCAATAAATTATTCCGTAACATCATCGCCAATGATTATTGATGACGTCATCGTTGTAGGCTCGGCAATTTCTGACCAACCGGATTATCGTGAGATGCCTCCTGGCCATGTTCGAGGCTTCCATATTCATAGCGGAGATTTGCTGTGGACTTTTCACACAATTCCACAGCCAGGTGATTTCGGAAACGAGACCTGGGAAGACGGCAGTTGGGAATACAGTGGTCATGCAAACGTTTGGACATTAATGAGCGCAGATCAAGATGCCGGCATTGTGTATTTACCTGTAGGTGCTCCTACTAATGATTTCTATGGAGGGCATAGACTGGGAGATAACCTCTTCGCCAATAGTTTGGTTGCACTTGATGCCAGCAGCGGCGAAAGACTCTGGCATTTTCAAATGGTGCATCATGATCTGTGGGACTACGATCCACCAGCGGCGCCAAACCTCGTTGATATAATAGTAGATGGTGAACAAATACCGGCAGTTGCCCAGGTCACGAAACATGGATTCGTGTTTGTATTTAATCGTATAACTGGTGAACCTGTATGGCCAATCGAAGAACTGCCAGTTCCTGCCACCGACGTGCCTGGTGACAGAGCATCACCCACACAACCATATCCAACAAAGCCACCGCCTTTTGAACGGCAGAGTTTGACTGAAAATGATTTGATCGATTTCACCCCGGAGCTACGTGCGGCAGCGATCGAAATGTTAGATCAACATAGATACGGTCCAATGTTTACCCCACCATCGCTGCCTACTGAGAATAGTTTTGGCACGATTCATGTCCCTGGTTACACCGGCGGCGCAAACTGGCATGGCGCTGGCGTGGATCCTGAAACTGGAGTGATCTATATCCCGTCGGCCACATTACCAAGTCGTTCCGGACTAGCAATTCCAGATGCTGGAGATGCAACCCTCAACTACGTGCGCAACGTCACTACGAATTTAAGGCCCAGCGGCTTGCCGCTGACAAAACCACCTTATGGTCGAATCACTGCTATCGATTTAAATGAAGGCGAGATTCTATGGCAGGTAGCGAACGGTGCTGGCGCACCCACCGTGCGAAATCATCCTGCCCTGGCTGACTTGGATTTACCGCCCCTTGGAAACGGACGTGATCAGATTCTGGTGACAAAAACGTTGCTGATATCTGCACAGACCACAGCAAATGAGTCTGGAGAGTATCCTTTAGTAGCCAGGGATAAACAAACTGGAGCTACATTAGCGGAAGTAGCATTACCAGCTCAGGCAATTGGCCCACCAGTGACTTACATGAGTGGAGACCAGCAACAAATTGCCATTACAGTACGTGGCACACCACCGGAAATGGTCGTTTTAGCCTTGCCTTAATTAACTGAAGGGCTAAAGTATTGTAGCCATGAAGCCCATCATCAATTCACTGCATATCTATTCACGGTTTCTTTTAATAGTTGGCTGCTTGCTTGCATCTTCTTCTTTCTCGCAAAACCAACTAGAAGAATTAGCTGGTGATGGTGGCATCCTGTTTCATTCTCCTAGCGGGGAAGTACTAGCAAGCCTGAATCCCGAAAACTCTTTAATTCCTGCTTCTTTAGTTAAGATCCCCTTGGCTCAAGTAGCACTGAATACCTTGGGGGAGGATTTTCAATTCGAAACACATTTTTATCGTAATGAATCAGGCGATCTCTTAATTCGCGGCTTGGGCGATCCATTTTTAGTTTCGGAAGAAATTGCAACCATCGCTGAAGTGTTATCTCAGCGTGGTCTATCGGAAGTACGACGTCTGGTTATGGACGACTCCGCGTTCGAATTAAATGGAGACCTGCCTTTAGAGTTCAATGCGGATGATCCCTATGCCGCACGCAATTCTGCCTTAGCTGTAAACTTTAATACGGTTAATTTGGCGTGGAATGCTAGTGGCAATTTAATATCAGGCGAAGAACAAACCCCATTAACACCACTAGCTCTAGAATTCAGCGAGCAACTTTCAGCTGGGGAATCACAGCGTATCAATTTGGGTAGTGATCCTGAGGACGGGTTAAGACAAGGACAACAATTATTTAACTTTTTTTTAAAAGAGTCAGGTATCACAGTATTAGACTCTGAGTTTTATCATGAAGCGCTTTCTGATGAATGGAATCTTTATTATAAACATTTCAACTCACGCTCATTGCGCGAAATATTAGCTGGCATGCTTCGCTTCTCTAATAATTTTATAGCCAACCAACTCTTTCTTGCATTGGGGGCGCTAAGTAGTGGATTTCCTGCCACTTCGGAATCCGCGCGTGAAGTTTTGCATCAACAATTAACAGAGATTTATGGCAATGGAGTTGGCATTAATCCACAATCACTGTTAATGCTGGAAGGTTCAGGCCTTTCCCGACAGCAGCGCGTTACTGCTCGTGGAATGATGCAGATAATGGAAGCTTTTAGACCTTATGCAGATTTGTTGCCTGAGGTAAACGAGGTGCTGCGCAAGAGCGGAACCTTAACAGGCGTGTATAATTTCTCCGGCTATATCCAAAGACCCGATGGCCTGTATCCTTATGTTATTCTGACAAATCAGGGGGTTAACAACCGCGATGAGATCTTGCAGTTTCTGAATAGGTCAATATAGAACAAAAACACCATGGTAGATAAAAAACATAGCCCTGATCGACGCCGATTAATAACTGGATTAGGAACTCTGGCTGCAGTAAATGCCTTGCCAGGGCGACTTGCAGCACAGGCAGGAAATGAGACTGATATTCTTATTATTGGAGGCGGAATTGCCGGCTCTTCCACTGCATTTCATTTGGCAGAACAAGGCCGCGATGTTCTTTTATTAGAACGCGGTGAGATTGCATCAGAGGCATCCGGTCAGAACATGGGCGGTCTTGGCGGTTCAGGCTGGGGGGATAATCCGAATCTTCTTTCTTATTTGACCGCGGGCAGTGTCGAGATCTTTAAGCGTATGCAGATTGATCTTGATTACGACATGGAATTTCGGCTCTCCGGCACACTTACTGCAATTCATACAGATGAGCAATACGAGTATTACCAGGATGATGTTGCCGCGCAGCGTAACAACGGTTACCAAATCGAGTTGCTTTCATCGAGGGAAGCTAGGGCAATCGAGCCGGAATCAAATGGATCGTTACCGGGCTATATGTATCGACCAGAACGCGGCCAAGCCGATCCGGTTAAATCTACTCAAGCGTTTGCTCATGCTGCTCAAGTTGCAGGAGCAACTATTAACACGGGACACAATGTTGTTTCTATTTCACCGTTGAGTACTGGCGGATACTCGGTACAAACGGAATCCGCAGAATTTCGTTGCCAGTCTTTGGTGCTAGCAACTGGCGCCTGGTGCGGCCCTATTGGAGAAATGCTTGGGCTTAAAATTCCAATCGTTCCTATACGCGGGCAAATGTGGGCAACTGAAAGTTTACCTGCCCGGGTACTGCATACAATCGGTTCCACAGTGTCCAGCTACGCCTGGAGTAAAGACAACGGTGCCGACGAAGTTACTCCTCCAAACTTGACCCACAAAAATGGCAGACGCATGACACGCCACCTTTATGGTCGCCAGCGAAAGAATGGTGAAATTATCTTTGGTGGTGACCGTGAAAGTCTAGGATATAACAGGACTCCAGATCTATCGGGCATTGAAGTAAACCGACAACACGCGGCAGAAGTTATTCCTCTAGTTGCCAGTCTTCCGATAGCTCGCACCTGGGCAGGACTAATGCCCTTCTCTTTAGATGGCTCTCCTATTATTGGCAAGATTCCGATACGAGATAATCTATTTATTGTCTCTGGCTTGGCTTCGTCTGGTTTTGGGCGTGGACCGATGGCGGGAAAATTGGCGGCAGATTATATTCACTCCAGCAACATGAATCCTGTACTGGGTGAGTCTGATCCTGCCAGGTGTGTTACAGAAACCTAGAAACCAAATATGACAGGGCTGTGATCGTTATCTTATGTATCTTCCTTGCTCAATACTCCTATTCTTAATTCAATGAAAGTAATTGCATTGTTATTAATTGCCGCTACTACATTGTCATTAGGGGCATGTAGCGAAAGCAACGAAGAAATTCAGCAGCGGTCGGAAGGCATTGTTGCTGGAGACAATACATCATCTTCTAATCAGATCGCCAGTGAAAGAATTATCTATCGCGGTGACCCACCTTATTTGACTAATCAGCCAATTCTTGATGGTAAGCTGTATGTGAATAACACAGATGATTATTTACTTTTTGGTGGCGAAAATATTGAAGAAATAAGATTTAGCGCAAGCAAAAGATCAGGCGGTAAAGCAACAACAGTGTTTAGAGAAACTGGAATTGGCTTTTTAATGGATGAACAGCCATACATTGAGTTTAGCTACCATAACAAATTCTACTCACTCCAAATTCTGAGTCGTCCTTATTTTTACACTATGGATTTCAGAGAAATTCCTTCAGCTACTATTCAACTGAGTGAAGGCTATCGATAGCTTTTATTCAAATACCAGGCGAGCTACTTTTACTTGAGGTGAGCTGCTTATGTCTGTCCAGGAGACATAAACTGAATTCCCTACTTCTTCAATAATTGGAAATCCACTCCGTCGCGAAGCGCTGGATTTTGCCACTTCATAATTATCAAGTAGCTTACCTTCTGCACTGAACAAAGAAAGCATAATTACTGCATCTTCTTCTGTTGTATCCATCCAACTAACAACAATCTCGCCACTATCCAAGATCGCAGTACCAACCCGGCCATTAGTTTTCGGACTTGCAACTACGATTGGAGATGAAAAGCTATCACCACTGTCTGCAGACAATGCGAGTTGCACTTTTGGTGTGTCGTCCTTAGCTGTGAACCAGGCAACTGCAACTTGTTCTTCATTGGCGGAAACAGACGGGCCATTGACTGGGCAGCCAGATATTTGCCAATTGTCATCGTGAATCGATTGTGGCTCAGTCCATTCGCCATTGATATAGCGAATCATAGATGTATCACGAATTTCGTTCTCGCTACGATCACGATATACAACGATTGGGCCCTTGGCAGTTAACGCAGAACTGGTTTGACAGCAATCGCAAACCCGATGATCCAATTCCCATTCGTCCAATGTTTTACCTGCTGCGTCAAAGACTCCGGCACGCAAAGTCATTTCTCCATAACCATCTTCCAGCTTGGTATTGCGACCATCGAGCCAGGTAAACATTGTGCTACCACCACCCATTGGAAGCATGGAAACAAAGCCATGCTCAGCATTTACGCCATCGTTGTGAATAATTCGGGCTTCGCTCCAATTACGGGTACCGGCCGCAAAAAAGCTCGCTTCTATGTTGTAGTCGTAAGTACCTTCTGCACTCATCCTTAGCCAAAGCGCAGCCATATTCCCTGCGTTCACTGATAGCATTGGGAAATCGGCCCAGTTTACGAACCAATCATCGCCTTCACTAATTGTTTCAGGATTGCTCCAGTCGTTATCCATGAGTTCGGAATATTCGAAACGCGCCAAGTCACCTTCCTGACTAACCCAGGAGAGATAGATCCGACCCGATTTATCACTAACTACTCGAGACAGAGCACTATTTTCAGGAGCAGGTGAAGCAAAATATTCAATTGAACCTTCACTTAATTCTTGCGGTGCAGCAATAAGGCCATTGCTAACGAACATAGCAATAAAAATTACTAAGAATTGTAATTTTTCAGTCGTCATTTAATTAAATTTCAATTCCTAGTTTTACCAGTTCTTTGAGAATGTCTTCTTTCTTCTGCATGCCAATTAACTTAGTTACAACTTCATTCTCAGGAGTCAATATGTAAGTGGTAGGCATTACATCTGGCGGACGCATTGCTAACTCTTCTACCTCCGCCATTGTCAGCGTTGGAAAGCTAACTCCAAGCTCTTCTGCTATTTGTAAGGTAATCTCCCGAGGATCTTCGTCGAAGTTTACGCCAACGATACTAATATTTTTATCAGCTAGCTCCTCACTTAAGGAGTTGAACATAGGGATCTCGATACGACAAGGAGCGCACCATTCCGACCAGTAATTTACGATGTGCCAATTACCCTCTTCAGCATTGCCAATAGATATAGGCAGCAATACCAACAGGAAAATTTTTGTGAGTTTACCAAACATAGTTTAGTGCAATGTAATACAGTTGAGTTGGAGTTTAGTTAGATCTGCAGCGCTGGCTTAAATTATCTGTTTCCCAGCGATCGAGCATGCTTCGCTCGTTTTGTTCACGCCGGCTTGCGTTGGCGATTAAACTTTCTGAAACTACTTCGCCCACCACAATTCCTTGAGGTTGTGCTTTGGTAAAGTAGTAGCGAGCATTCATCATTTCATCTACAGAGCGTGGGCCGTATCGCACTTCAGCAGTTGAGTCAGGGTTAGCTGGATTATCCAAAGAGTTATCGAACCACCAGGTCACATATAATTTAGCACCAGCAGGAACAAATCTTGGCTCATGGTATTCGTAATGAAATTGCCAATTAAAATCGTAATCTGGCACCCAGAGCAATGTTTCTATTTCATCTACTCCTGGCAATTCCAATTCAAGCTTGACGGCCTTACCTCGATAATGTGCGTGAGGCGCTAGTGCCAAAAGAAGAATATCATCCTCTATAACGTGCTCATGTGTTGCCATATAATTAGGATCGCCGGGTGGAATTACGATATCAGTATTCATTGGAATCGTATTTTCAACGACGTAGTCGATAATGTCCCCGGGCTCATAAAATAAAAAACCCCCAGCAGTATTATCTTCTACCGCAGTTCCCGGTCCTGCATCTTTGGCATAGTGCATATTGATGGAAATGAACGGATCAGCAGGAAGAAGGAACCCCCAACCATCTGGATAAACTTGAGGCCCTCTTCCAGGAACCGCCACACCAAGATAATTCGACACAGAGTGATGCATAGTGGAACTGCCTGGACGGATTTCTGTCGCTTTCACCCAACGTGGCTGACTTAAATCGCCATCCGCAAGCTCCATACGAATCGTCGGCTGCCAGTCACTCGCTTCTTCACAAACTTCTATTGGTTCAGGAAAAGCGACAAGAGCGTCTGGCACACCCATCCACCAGAGCGAGCCATCAGAGGCTTGCGACGGCACATTGTTCGCAACGGCTTCCAATTCTTGGTGCGCTGTGCGCGCTAAAGCATCGCCCTCTAAAGCACCTCTTTCTACCCAGTTAATTATTAATGCTTTATCAAAATCAGAAATATAACGTTCATTTTTAAAAGTGCCTTGATGCTGGCGGTGAGCACCCCAGGGCGGCATAGTGCCATCTTGTAAACGCAGCGCGATTACTGGCGCCCAAACTTTTGCTTGCTCATAGGAAAAAACAGAAAATGGTGCACTTATTCCACCAAGATTAGGCGCATCATCCCGATGACATTCAGCACAATTTCGAATTAAGGCATCACGGACTCCATCGTAATAAGTAGGTGCAGTATCGAATTGCCCAAAAGAATTAATAGAATAAAAGGAGAAAACTGAAAAAGCCAAAATCCCAGTTAACGCGCGACTACTTTTTTGAAAAAGTTTCATCGATGCCTCTTGGATTGAAGACGATTATAGATTTCAGAGCAAAAACGCAACACGCGTTTTTACTCTGAATGGTTTGTATTAATCAGGCAAAGCGTAAGCAATTAACTCAGTAGGTTGTCCGCTACCACCAATCCACATTGCGATATATTGTTTACCATCGTGCTCATAAGTCATCGGCAGACCAGTTTGGTTGTCCGGTAATTCCATCTCGTGAAGAATTTCACCGGTTGCTTTATCTACCGCACGGTAGATTGGGCTAGCACCGGCACCACCAGTTCCTTCACCAATAAAGAGTAAAGTTTTAGTTGCTAAAACACTGGATCGGGTTGGAATGCCTGTTCGAGGCAGATCAACACCTTCGAGTAGTGGGTGATTCGCAATTCGTTCTGGAGTATCTGCATTAGCGATCATCCAGAGATGATCACCAGTGTTCATATCGATAGCGGTAATTCTTCCATATGGAGGCTTAACTACTTCGAGACCTTGTACACGAGGTGCCCGAACACCGAACCCTTGGCTAAGGTCAAGGTCAGACTCAGGATTCTTGGCTAAAGCCAGAACTTGTAATTGAGTTCTAGAAGGCACGTAAATGATTCCTGTGTCTGGATCGAAAGCCGAATGTTCCCAGTTCGCGCCACCGGTTGAAGATGGCAGGCTCAACAAACCGCGGGTTCCGTCGGGATGGTCTTGCAAGGAAGGCGGTGTATAAATACTCGGGCTGAGACGAAAGTCCTGGATCGCTTCTAAAGCCAAGGCCCTCACTTCCGGAGTGAAATCTATTAGATCTTCTTCGGTAAATCCCTGGCGATCAAACGCCTCAGGTCGGGTCGGAAATGGCTGGGTTGGCGCATACCATTCGTTTGGCACATCTCCCTCAGGTACAGGCTGCTCTACAATCGGCCATACTGGTTCGCCAGTGTTTCTATCAAAGGCATAAATCCAAGCCTGCTTGGTTACAGAGAAAACGATCTCCCTGCCATTGGGCAGATTGGCAATAACAGGCGCGTTGGGAACATCCCAATCCCATATGTCATGGTGGATATATTGAAAGTGCCACTGCCTTTCGCCGGTCTGCACATCGACCGCAACAATGCCGCTGGAGAACAAGTTGTCGCCATGGCGGTCACCACCATAGTAATCACCAGTTGGGTCTTCTATTGGCAAATAAACGACACCTCTTTCCGCATCACCGGAAATGGGTGCCCAAACGCCAGAGTTACCAGTGATATCATTTCCTGAGATCCAAGATTCATAACCGTATTCTCCAAAAGCTGGAATCGTATGAAATGTCCACAACAATTCACCGGTATGAACATCGAAGCCCCGAATATCTCCCTTCGTATTGAACTTTGAGCGCGGCCTACCGCCGGTCCGGTGAGCGGCTCCAACTACGATCACATCATTCATAATGAATGGAGGCGCGGAAATGCCAATATCAGGGAATGGGTAACGCGGGTCGTCGCCATTACGCACACCCACATACAGGTCAACTTTGCCGTCATCACCAAACGTGGGATCTGGAATCCCGGTGGCAGCATCTAGAGAAACTAATTGGTAGCCAGGTGAAACATCAATTACGCGGTGCTTGTCGCCGTCACTGTAAAAGGCAACCCCTCGACCAGGGCCCTTTCGTGGAGCCTCGTCGAAACGGGCGCCCTCTTCGTAACGGTAAAGCCATAACACCTGACCCGAGGTAGCATCGATCGCTGCAACATTCCTGGTATTAGCGATATTTACATATAGAACACCATTGATTTCGAGGGGAGTAGAAGGATTGGCGTAATCGATAGTGGTTCCAAAATTTTCGGTAGACCAACTCCAGGCAAGCTCTAGGTCTGCCACGTTGTCGGCGTTGATCTGCTCTAAAGGTGAATAGCGATGGGCCCAGTCACCACCATAATAGGTGTTCCAATCACCGTCATTCACGGTACGGCTTTGCTGACTCCAAGCAGTTACGGAAAAGGTCAGTGCCAATGCACTAATAAGGATAGAGACGATCTTTCTTGTTGTTTTCACCTGATATCTCCTGGGTATTTCCTGGGTAGGCTTTCTAGTTTTACCCAATTATAAGGGTCTTGTGGGCCGCAACAAGCCGAGAAATCGGAGTGTAAAGGAAAGTTGCAATCCCGCAAGACGAGTTCACTCAAGCCCGATTAGCCCCAATTTTCAAGGGCTCCGCCTTTTTTGCGCTTTTATCCGGGATAGGTCTACTGTATTTTTACAGTTAGTCTACTAAGGAAGAAGAAAGAGAAACAGCAAATGAAGAGGCTCACCACCCTACTTTCTGCAATTAGCTCACTCGTCCTTGTAAGTTCATATTCATTGAATAATTCAGCTAGCACAGCTGAAGATGCCAATTCTTCTGAAGTTGAGGAAAGAATGGCTGATTTTAATCCCGAGCGGAACTCCTATTTCGGCAATCTACATATACCCGCCATGTATTCTTATGATGCAGTGCGCGCTGGATTAGAGCTTCGATCTGATCTTCAACCTACTATTCAGGAGCGAGTCTGGTCTTCACCTATCTGGGTAACTCCAACAGAACTTTAGGTCATGGCACTAGGTAGCATTCTTAAACAACCTCTACTGTGGTTTTCTCTAATTGGCGCTCTCTTATTTCTTGCCGATAGCCGTCTCAAGGAAGAACGATCCGAGATTATTGTCACTCCCACGCTTCGGGATCGCCTCGCAAACCTTTGGACTACTCAAACTGGCCTAATTGCTTCTGAAGCCGAAATAAATTCACTGTTAGAAAACTGGCTTAAAGAAGAGGTACTGTATCGGGAAGCTTTACGGCTGGGACTTGATCAGGAAGACACAATAGTTCGACGCCACCTGGTGCAAAAGCTGAGCTTTATCGCTGAATCCGAGCCGCTACCCACTCCTGAAGCTACAGAATTGGAAGCGTTCTACCAAGGAAATATCCATGATTACACACTACCGATACGCTATTCATTTCAGCAACTTTATTTTCAATCTCAAGAATCTGCAGATAATGCACTTGGACAAATTAATAGCGGGACTGGAGCACAAGAGTTTGGCGAGTCTTCAATGTTAAATCCCACTTACGCCTATCGCAGCGCATTGGATTTAAACGCAACCTTTGGAACAGGTTTTGCTGATCAGGTTGCTTCACTTTCAATTGGAAATTGGGATGGCCCAATACAAAGCGGCTTTGGCTACCATTTAATTTTCATTAACACAGTGCACCCAGAAGAAAAAACACCATTAAGTGTTATCCAACAACAGGTAACACAAGATTTTCAGCGTTCACGCCAGATAACTGTTCGCGATACGTACATTGAGAACCTATTGAACGAGTACACGATAACAGTGGAATCACAGTGAGATTATTCTTATTCCTCCTACTTCTTCTTTTCTCATCCCATGCTAGCTCGCACGAAATACGACCAGCTTTCTTACAAATCGTTGAAATAGATTCGGGCCAACAACAGTTATTCGAAGCTTCTTTCCGTCAACCGCAAATAAATGGGCGCTATCTTGGTTTGCAGTTACAAACTAACTGTGAAGCGATAACGACATCTGCAAGTCTGACCAATGGTGCGTTAATCGAATCGATTGAATTGAATTGCGGTGAAGTTGAATTGGAAACGATTTCCATTAACGGACTTGAGCGAACTCTTATTGACACCTTGGTAAGTATCCAATTCGAAAATGGTGACGTGCAGGAGATGTTAATTAATGGCAAGAAACCAAGTATTCAATTGTCAGAAGCGACTCCCAGCATACCGGTTTATTTAACCATTGGAGTTGAGCATCTCTTATTTGGTTTTGATCATGTGCTCTTTCTAATCATGTTGCTATATATTGTGTACAGGCCGATTCAAATTCTAATCGTTGTTACTAGTTTCACCTTCGCACATTCGCTAACTCTAGCACTTTCCGCATTCGACGTGATTACTCTTTCTGCAGCACCAGTAGAAGCAATTATTGCTGGCAGTATTGTGCTGCTGGCTTTTGAAAACCTTAACGACAAACCCACGCTTACCAAGCAGTATCCGGCAATCATTGCGTTTGGTTTTGGACTTTTACACGGGCTTGGGTTTGCGGGCGCATTGGCAGAAATCGGACTTCCTGAAAATAGCCAATTGTTGGCTTTATTCTTATTTAACGTGGGAATTGAAGTTGGGCAACTATCAATTATTGCTGTCGTGCTTGGATTCTTGGCCATTGCACGAGTTCGTTATCAACAAGTCTTATATCAATTACCCCTCTTTTTGACCGGCGGCGTTGCCAGCTATTGGTTTATAGAACGAAGCTGGCAGATATTGATGTAGTTTTTGTCAGTATTTGGAGAATTTCGTCTCTTATTGCTTCTTTCCCAACCCTAAAACCATGGCCTTGCCTTTGATTCCGGTGATGTACCCTAATACACTAAGCCATCGGAATTCAGTACCTCATAAAGGAATTAACCATGCTATTGCGTCTCTCATTATTGTCTGGCTTGTTGCTCTTAGCGCAGGCAAGCTTCGGTCAGAATTTGGTAACCGATGACACCGCAGAGTGGTACACACTCGGCGGTGATTACGCCCATACCCGCTACACCCCTGCCGATGAAATCTCTGGAGACAACTTCGAAGATCTGGAAGTTGCCTGGGAATGGGATGGTTCAAGTTTCAATGGCTACAGTGGCCGCTCAACTCCGACCTATGTTGATGGCAAGCTCTATACGGTGTCCGGACCACGCCGCAACGTAGTCGCGATCGATCCGAAGACAGGGGAATCCTTGTGGGCTTATCGTCTGCCCAACACCGGCCGCTGGGAATACTCCATGCGCGCGTCTTACGGAAAAGGTATTGCCTATGACCGTATCGATGGCCGAGGTGTAATTTACATCTCTACACCTGGGTTCTTCCTGGTTGCTCTGGATGCACAAACCGGCCGACCATTGGAAGGCTTTGGCAGACAGTTGCCGATTCCTGAATTTCCAGAAACCGGTGTTGTAGATATGCTTGCAGATCTGGGGCATCCCTATGATCCATTTGACGGCATTCCTTTAGAAACCGGTTACATCACCACTTCTTCACCACCGATTGTGGTTAACGACACCATCATAGTTGGCAACTCTGCGGAGCAGGGTTATCTGCAGGCGAGGGTTGAAAATATACCTGGTGACATTCTCGCTTATGACAAGTACACCGGTGAATTCAAGTGGAAATTCAACGTAATTCCGCAGCCTGGAGAGTACGGTCATGAGACTTGGGAAAACGACGCCTGGCAATGGACAGGTGACGTGTCTTCATGGGCACCGCTGACTGCCGATCCAGAAAACAATATCGTTTATGTTCCAACTAACCCACCAACAATTGACTACTACGGCGGGTTCCGACCTGGTGATGGTTTGTTTGGTACTAGCGTAATTGGATTAGATACAGAAACCGGTGAGAGGCGTTGGCACTTCCAGACTGTGAAACACGATGTTTGGAACTACGATAATCCGGCTGCTCCAATTCAAATGGATTTAAATATTCCGGGGAGAGGAGTTATTCCTGCTGTCATGCAGGTTACTAAACAGGGATTTGTATATACCTTCGATCGCATGACTGGCGAGCCGATCTGGCCAATGGAAAATCGTCCAGTACCCCAATCAGAAGTACCTGGCGAGAAGCTGGCAACAACACAACCATTCCCTACTAAACCACCACCTTTTGAACAACAAGGCATTAGCGAGAATGATCTGATCGACTTCACTCCTGACTTACGCCGAGAAGCGCTCGAAATAATGAGTAACTACAAGATGGGTCCATTGTTTAATCCACCAATTCATGACGAGAATAAAGAAGGATTAATCAGCGCAGCTATGTGTCCTGGTGACGGTGGCGGTGCAAATATTTATGCACCTCCGGCTGCCGACCCAACTACAGGTTTCTTGTATGTGCCTTCCGCCAACAACTGCAGCTGGCAGCGTGTTATTCCTGGTGAAGAAGCGGATGCCCGCATCGATAAACCGACTGGCACTACATTCGCTGCTTATGCAAATGGTGCGGGTGGCAGACCTCCGCGTTTGGCATCGAATCTTCCCTACGTTAAACCGCCTTATAGCACCGTGACTGCTTACGACATGAATACTGGCGAGATTGCTTTCCGTATTCCTGCTGGTGAAACGCCTGATCGAGTGCGCAACAATCCTGCGCTAGAAGGTGTTGAAGTTGGCGACACTGGAAGCGGGCGTGCGCCTTCGATGGTGGCTACAGCTAACATGTTGATTTACGCGTCCATCGATCATGACGGAAGTCCATTGTTGTATGCTGTTGATAAGCAGACTGGTGAAGAATTAGGCCGCATCGAAATTCCAGGTGAAGTGCGCTATGGCATGAGCTCCTGGATGCACGATGGACATCAATACGTGATTCTGCAATCAGGATCCAAGTTGGTAGCAATGGCACTACCAGCAGCACTTGAAGATGGAGCAAGTCACTAAGTTTTATCTGAAAAGTTAGAAAACAACTAAAGCCCGCAACTAAAAGGTATTAAAGATGGCCCTCTGCACTAGAAGAAGAATAGCAATTTGGCCCGGGGTTCCTGTCGTACTCTGCCTTTCATTAGTCGGTATTTCACTCTCCTCAACCAAAACATTTGCGGCTGAAACTCGAGGATATGTGATCTCCATGGTGCACACCGCCACATACTATGATGATAAAACCTGCCCTGACGGCACCAATGGTTCGCGACCCGATGTGTTAATCAGACGGGTAATGAATGACGGCTATGATCGCGAAGAAGCAATTCGCATCGTTAGTAGTCTGCGCATTAATGGCGGTCGCGACGATGAAGGTAACCTGGTTGGTTCTGCGATTGTCTTAGGAGGCGGCGCAAGTTTTAGCGGCGATCAAAGTTGGAACGGTTTCGATTTCAATCCTGCAAATGTACCTGGTGTGCTCCCTGACCCAATGGCTCATAACGCTGAAGGTCGATATGCCATTGGTCTAAATCTGGATGGTGAAGTCGGACCCGATTCGTGGGAGCACCCCCACACAGGTGAGACTGGAATAGATAACCAGATGTGGCGCGTACTGGGTTGCTGGGACGTGTATTACGTGAACAAACCAGTGAATCCTTATAACGAAGGTATCGCTTGGGACACCGCTGTTGATGCCATGCCAGCCTGGTTAATTTCGATTGCCGGTGAAGACCTTGATAGCGATGGTTATGTAACGGTTACTTTCAATCGCGCAATCAATATTCCACTACGCGATGCTTACGGCAGCATTATGTCAGGTGCCAGTTTCGGCGTTGATTCAAATCCGCGCTCACATAGCGAGTTCAAGGGAAGAATTGAAAACAATATTCTTACAATTGAGTCCGGCGATTTTTACATGCAAGGTGAATCACAATTTTATCCACACTTACAATTTACGGGGACACAGTTGCGCTTCGAAATGAAGGAAGATGGCAGCATGGAAGGCCATATCGGTGGCTATCAACCCTGGAGGGATTATTACCATTATCTTTCTGTTCGTGGAGAAACTGATGGCATGATCGATCTCATTGGAATCTTTTACGACATGAAACGCTTCGCCGATGCCAAACCAGATCCGGTTACTGGCGATAATACAGCGATCTCCGCCGCCTACTTTATAGAAGCAGTGCCTGCATTCCATGTCGACGAAGAAGGAACGCTTTTAGCAGATTCAGTTGGATCGGGTCCTGAACTGAGTGGCCCAGCAGTTAGCCAATATTCGAATGTTGAGCAGTAAAGATGAATTTTAGAATCGCAAAGGAAATTAAATTAAGTTTAACTGCGTCCCTGGCGTTGGTTGTAAGTGCGTTACCGTTTAATTCAGCAGCACAATCATCAATTGACGAAGATCAAATAACATTTGTTAAGTTAACAGCTGAACAATACCGGAATTCAATTCGCGATATCTTCGGTGAAAGTATTCAAATCAGCGGCGATGCTGCCAGTAGCGGAGTGCGTGTAGCGGGATTAATGTCCGTAGGTGGCAGACGATTAACTCTTAGCACATCTGAAGTTGAATCTTACGAAGTCCTGGCACTGGATATTGCGAGCCAGGTGCTCAGTCCAAGCCGGCGCAAAACGTTAATTCCTTGTAGACCGCAAGATGAAAACGCCATAGATAACGCTTGTGCCAGCGAATTTATCAGCATGGTTGGTTTACATCTGTTTCGCCGACCTTTGTCCGAAGATGAAATTGAGAACTACAACGCTATGGCGCGTGCAGCAACTGATTCGCTTGGCGGTTTCTATGTAGGATTGCAAGCAGCACTAGTCGGCATGATGGTGTCGCCAGATTTTTTGTTTCGCATTGAACGCAGTGTGTCCAATCCGGAAGCACCAGGGACACGTCGCCTTGATGCATGGTCCCGCGCATCACGACTAAGTTTCTTTCTTTGGGACACAACACCTAATCCCGCCTTACTAGAAGCAGCGCAATCTGGCGATTTACTATTCGAAGATGGATTAAACCAGCAAGTCGAAAACATGATAGCTTCACCACGCATTGAAGATGGACTGCGTGCTTTCTTTGCGGACATGCTTGCATTCGATCGTTTCGATACTTTGGATATAGATACAACGCTGTATCCAAAATTTACCAAAAACGTCGAAGATGATGCGCGAGAACAAACCCTTCGAACCATATCCGATCATTTATTAAATCAAGAAGCGGATTATCGCGATCTGTTCGATTCACGAAAAACATTTTTAACACCAGCATTAGCCGCACTTTATGGTGTTCCAATTCCAATACGACAAGAAATGGGCGGCAGAGTGCCCTGGGTACCTTATGAGTATCAGGAAGATCACATCCGCATAGGCCTGCTGGGTCAGGCAACTTTCCTCTCGCTGTTTTCCCATCCGGGAGCTTCGTCACCAACATTGCGCGGTAAAGCGGTGCGAGAACATCTTCTTTGTCAGACCATTCCACCACCTCCAGGCGATGTAGATTTTAGTCTAGTAAGAGATAACGACAATCCAGAATTCAGAACTGTGCGCGATCGATTAACCGAGCATCGTGACAATCCTACCTGTGCAGGATGTCACATGCTGATGGACCCAATTGGGTTAGCACTGGAAGTTTTCGATGCATCCGGTGTTTACCGAACTTTGGAAAATGGCGCACCGATCGATACTTCAGGTGAATGGCTCGGTCAGGAATACAATGACGTACGCGAGCTAGCGATAATGTTAAAAGAAGACCCCACGCTAACTTCTTGCCTGGTACAGCGAGCCTATAATTACGGGACAGCGCGAGAACCAACACGTGCTGAGGTCCAATGGCTCAATACTACCCATTCGCAGCTACGTAACGAGGGTGTGTATTGGCGAGAGTTGATGCAACGCATTTCTAGGAATCCAGATTTTTATACTGTGTCGGTAGAGGCATCGGAAGGAAACTAAGGATACAAACTTATGATTAGCAAGAATCGCAAGTTTAATCGAAGGTCGCTATTGAGAGGTGCAATCCACGGCTCCGCTGTTGTAATGGGCTTGCCCATTCTCCAGAGCTTCCTCAATGACAATGGCACTGCTTTTGCTGATGGTACTGAATTACCACCCTGCTTCGGTAGTTGGTTTTTTGGATTAGGTCTTACTCCAGGCCGTTGGGAACCAGAAGTAATTGGATCGAACTATGAATTGCCAGAACATATCGCCGCGTTGCAACCAATTAGAGAAAAACTAAACATTTTCAGCGGGCTGCAAGTTTTTCTCGACGGCAAAGTAAATCAGAACCACATCTCTGGCGCGCAAGGACAAATGACCGGCATTGTTACCAAGAGCGCTGCAGACTATGACGAAAGTTTTGATGCCATTATCGATAAACAGTTTGGTGCAAACGTTCGCTTTCGCACATTAGAAGTTGCCTGCGATGGCAATGCCAGCTCTGGTTGGACTGCACGTGGCAAGAATGGCAAAACACCTTGCCAGATCTCTCCCCTGGAACTCTATCGCCGAATCTATGGCGAAGGATTTATAGATCCTAATCAGGCAGAATTTACTCCGGATCCTGAAGTGATGGTGCGTCATAGCGTACTGTCAGCGGTAACGGAGCAACGTCAGAAGTTAATGACTACAGTTTCATCCGATGATCGTTCACGTTTGGATGAATACTTCACTTCATTAAGAGACGTAGAACAAAAGCTCGCGTTCGAATTAGAACGCCCTGCTCCATTACCAGCCTGTTCGATTCCATTAATTGGCGATGAAGAAATCGGCACCATGGTTGCGCAGGTACAAAATACTCATAAACAATTCGTAACCTTGTTGTCCCATGCTTTGGCTTGCGGACAAACGCGAATTTTTCACGTGACCCTCGGTAACGCATTTTCAACCTTGCGCTTACCCGGTGAACCTAGTGCATATCACGCTTTAACCCATGAAGAACCAATCGATCCTGAATTAGGTTATCAACCTAAATGTAAAATTATCGGTGAACAATGCATGGGATTCTTTGTTGAGTTATTACAGGCAATGGATTCGATCCAGGAAGGCGAAGGAACCTTGCTAGATCGTAGTGTTGTGTATGCATTTACTGATCATGGCGAAGCACGCCTACACTCCATGAAGAGCTTACCCGTATTTACTGCAGGCAGCGCTGGCGGCCGTTTAAACACAGGTCTTCATGTTTCTGCAGAAGGTGATGCTGCAACACGAGTTGGTTTCACTATCCAAAAAGCTTTAGGTGTTGTTAGTAATAGATGGGGAACCGAATCAAATGAAGTGACAACACCTTTTAGTGAGGTGTTAGCGTGATAAGAACTCGAGCAGGTCAATTATTGTCGCTCTCCCTTTTAGGAGCCTGCGTCGCATTCTTGACTTCTGCGAGCACCGCGCAATCAAGCAATCCTCCTGCGTCGACTCCTGGCGGAATCATGCTAGTAGAAGTACATCGGGAAGAAGGCTTTTCTTCTGATCAATATTTTTGGACGCGGCTTGGTGATGCTAATGGATCTACACTTTTCTATAACACTAGCCCCGAGGAAGTCTCGCTACAAAATTTTGACCCAGTAATTGCAGAAGACAGCGCTGTTACATTTGATGATTGGTCAATCACTTCCAAAGGGGGTGTTGAGCAATGGACGTATCAGTCACACCCACTTTTTACCTGGTCCTTGGAGGAAGAAGCAGGGCAAATCGCAACAAATTTTGCTTTGCACGGTCCAGGCCCAAATGGCGAAGCACCACTTTCTGAAAATAGACTCGGCGCATTGCTACCACCAGAAGGTTGGCAAGTAGCTCAGTATACACCTGCTGAAACAGCGAACATTCCTGATGGTTTCGATCTCCAATTAATCGATTCCGGACTAGGAGTCGTGCTGACAAATTTCGAAGGCTTCTCCCTTTATGGAGCTGCCAGTAACTCGACTTGTACCAATAACACCTGTTATGAGAAATGGGTTCCAGTATTTGCACCTGCATTAGCTACTGGATTAGGCGAATTTTCTGTCGTCGATAGAATAGACGGTTCACGACAGTGGGTATTTCGTGAACAACCGCTATTTCGGTACAAAGGCGATTTGTTACCAGGCGACGTACACGGTCGAAACGTAAATGATCAATTTCAACTTGCGTTACTAAAACAAAACTTCACGCCCGAAGGCGTTCAAGTCGTAGCTCAACCTGGGTACGGTGATATTTTTGCCCTCGATGATCAGCCTCTTTACTTCGGTTCTGCCTTTGAAAAGTATTGGGGTGGTCGAAATCTTCGTGGAAGTTTCGAAATTGCTTATTTCAAAGGTAAGCGCTTAGGCGGAGATGCCTGCTTAAGCGGAGGGTGTCTCGCAACCTGGAAACCTTTCGCTGCTCCAGACAATGCTAACGCTAACGGATTTTGGGAAGTTGTCACTCGCAATGACGGCACTAAACAGTGGGCCTACAAAGGCTTTGCGCTTTACACAAATAGCGAAGACGTGGCATCCGGCCAGATGCGAGGCCATGATATCTATGATATTGCCGATGTTGATGGTGACGAAGCAGCGATCTCCCGCACTAAACATTTGGCCGAGGTTGGTAATGCGCTAGGTGGTGCGGGAGTTTATTGGAGCGTTGCAAAACCCTAATTGGTTTAGTCTTCTCGATCGAAAACCCTAACCCATATAATTTTTCCTGCTGCGTTGCGGCCAACAGAAATCATAGTCTGATCGTTATCAGCTAGCACCCGTGTGTAAGTTGTAGTTAAGACTCCATCTTCCCTTTGTACTACAAACTCAGACTTTTCACCCAGTCTTGAAATTGCCACTGTAGAATTTTCAGCGGTACTCCAGGGGAAATCTGGCGAAGGGTGGTCCATGCCATCGCAAGGTGCTGACCACTCCAGGGTGCCATTGTCATCGGGCCCATTGGAGAATTCCATGGCATAACGTTGTTCGATCTCGGTGTTCGTGAAA
Organism: Pseudohongiellaceae bacterium; assembly: GCA_045565735.1. Classification (GTDB taxonomy): domain Bacteria; phylum Pseudomonadota; class Gammaproteobacteria; order Pseudomonadales; family Pseudohongiellaceae; genus UBA9145. The sequence goes on along the minus strand of JBJLER010000028.1, from coordinate 48,322 downwards.
ACCAGAATCTCGTATTTTAACTCTTCCGGATCCAGACTCTTTTCAGGATTAAGCGCCCACCTACCATTCATCTCCAGAATACAGCCGGCTTCTGCCTGCGCACTAACTGAGGCACAGAGCATACAGAAAATGAGTAGCGATCGCATAGGTACTCCTCTTTGTTCTTATTCTGATTAAAAGTAACATAACAAAATATGCCTCTTAAGCGAACTCGCACTAACCGATTTAGTACTTTAAGGAAAGACTGATGAAACTCAACTCTCACATGCCATTTAGAGCTATTAAGCAGCTACTAATGGTATTAAGCATTTCAACGCTCGTTGCCTGTAGTGCTTCATTAACCTTTGACATCGATGCTGACGGTGCTTCCAGTGGCGAACTGCGAACAACGTCACCGGAAGCTGTTGGTATGGATTCTGACAGACTCGAGAGTATTTCTGCGGCCATGCAAGACCTGGTAGACGAAGGATTGTTGGCCGGTGCAGTAACTATGGCTTCCCGAGATAATCGAGTAGTACATTTCGAATCAGTTGGTTATCGTGATCTGGAAAGCCGGGCGCCAATGACCAACGATACTCTCTTTCGTATTTACTCAATGACCAAGCCGGTTACCGGTGTCGCCTTGATGATTCTGTATGAGGAAGGCAAGTTCAATCTTTCCGACCCGGTTGAACAATATATCCCTGAATTAAAAGATCTTCGTGTTTATGCCGGAACCGACTCAAGCGGCAACATGCTTACCGAAGAAGCTGACCACCCAATGACGATTCGCGAACTAATGAGTCATACCGGCGGGCTTACCTATGGGATTTTCGCCCAATCGCCAGTCGATTCAGCCTATCTCGAATCCAGACTAGGTGCAGCAGCAGCTGCAGGTATTCTTGGACCGGGAGAAACTAGCCAGGATTTCGTGCGTAAACTTGGTCAGATTCCGCTTAAGCATCAACCAGGAACACGATGGGAATACTCAGTTTCTGTAGATGTTCAAGGATATCTTGTTGAAGTTTTATCGGGGCAGAGTTTCGGGAGCTTTCTAAAAGAAAGACTATTTGATCCTCTTGGCATGATTGATACTCATTTTTATGCTCCACCAGACAAACGCGATCGCTTCGCCCAAGTGTATACTTATAACGATAGTGGAGAATTAACTCCAAGCGAATTATTTCCAGGAACCGATTACACAGCTTACCCGGATTTTGAAGCCGGTGGCTCAGGGTTGGTTTCAACAGCTTCAGACTATATGCGCTTTAGTCAAATGCTCTTGAACGGAGGCGAATTAAACGGAACACGCATACTCTCTCCTTTGACTGTGTCTCTAATGAATCGCGATCAATCACCAGCGGAGGTCGATATATCTGTTTTTGGTCGCGGTGGTACAAGCTTCGGCTTAGACTTCGCGGTAGTTACAGATCCCATTGAAGCTGAGAGCTATTCTAGGGGCGAGTATTACTGGGGTGGGGCTGCAGGAACCTGGTTCTGGATCGATCCAGTAGAAGAAATAGTTTTTATCGGAATGATTCAAATTAGCGGCGCTCTTACTCCAGATGCACGTGGTATCTCGCATAGATTGTTATATCAATCAATCATGGAACCCTACGGAATCTAATAACTTTAAAAATAAAGAACTTTGCTTCTTTTCTTCGTTCCCATTAAGTTACGGTTTCGCCGAGTTACACCAGCGAAAGATCTGAATGAGAGTAATAAAAATGAAGATCAAAGATTCCAATAAGAAACATTACGACGTTATTGCAGTAGGTGCCGGTATGGCCGGCCTCTATCTACTGCACAAATTGCGACAGGCCGGATTTTCAGCTATAGCGCTGGAAACCGCTGATGATGTCGGCGGCACTTGGTATTGGAATCGCTACCCTGGCGCCCGTTGTGACATCGAAAGCATTGATTATTCCTACAGCTTTGATCCTGAATTAGAAAAAGAATGGCAATGGTCCGAGCGTTACGCCACGCAACCAGAAATTCTAAGTTACCTGCAATTTGTCGCCGACCGTTATGATTTACGTAAAGATATCCGATTTTCAACACATGTAGAAAAAGCATCCTGGAACGAAGAAGAACAATACTGGAATGTCACTACAGACAAAGGCGACTCTCTGACAAGCCAATTTTATGTCATGGCAACCGGTTGTCTTTCTATGCCAAAAGAAACGGATGTGCCCGGTGTAAAGAAATTCAAAGGTCCTACTTATTTCACTAATCGATGGCCGCATGAAGGCGTTAACTTTACCGGCCAACGGGTTGCGGTGATCGGTACAGGATCATCAGGCATTCAATCAATTCCATTGATTGCAGAAGAAGCGAGCCAGCTTACTGTATTCCAACGAACCGCCAACTATGCAGCACCTGCAAATAATGGGCCGGTGCGCAAAGAACATCTGAAAAAACTGGAAGCCGACCGCATTGCATATCGGGAAAACGCGCGCTGGTCGAGAGCTGGTGTTCCAATCCCACCCACTGAGGAACCTTTCTTCACTGTTGAACCAGAAGAACGATTAAGAAGAATGGAGACTGGTTGGCAGCAAGGAGACTTGCTCACTATAAACTCATCGTTTTCAGACCTAGTCACCAACGCTGAAGCAAATGTCGAAGTACAGGAATTCTTCCGAAATAAAGTGCGAGCTAAAGTTGAAGATGAAAAAACAGCTGAAGATCTTTGCGCAAAAGATTTCCCGCTTTTCACAAAAAGACTTTGTCTAGAAACCAAATACTTCGAAACTTTTAACAAACCCCATGTAAAACTTGTAAACCTCCATCGTAATCCTATCAAATCCATAACTGAATCGGGCATCGATACAAATGAAGAATCTATGGAATTTGATGCCATTGTTTTTGCGACTGGTTTCGACGCGATGACCGGGGCAATTGTTGCTGTCGACATTCGTGGTCGCGAAGGAGTTGAGCTTAAAGATGTTTGGGAAGACGGTCCAAAAACATATTTAGGTTTAAACGTGCATGGTTTTCCAAACTTTTTCACCATTACCGGACCAGGCAGCCCTTCGGTATTATCAAACATGATTGTCTCAATCGAACAGCATGTGAATTGGATTACCGGTGCGCTTGAGCATTTGCGCAAGGAAAATTTACATTCACTGGAAGCTACTTCAAAAGCGCAAGAGGCTTGGGTAACTCATGTAAATGACTATGGCAATCTTACTCTCTATCCCCAAGCTAACAGCTGGTACATGGGGGCGAATGTTCCTGGCAAACCACGAGTGTTCCTTCCTTATATAGGCGGCGTCGACCGTTATCGCGTGGCATGTAATGAAGTTGTGCAACGAGACTATCTCGGATTTGAACAATCAGGTGTCGATGGGTCACATTGTAATGAAGGTAGGATTCGTTTTGTAAAACCAGATGTGCAGTTATTGCTGGAATTGTTGGCAAGTCTGGAGCAACCAACATTAGAGAGCCTGTCACCGGAAAATGCCAGAGTACAGATGGAAGCTTCTACCGCACAAAGACCAATGGGCCCTGATGTTGGAGAAATCATAGATAGTACTCTCCTTGGTCCAGACGGTGACATCGACTATCGGCTGTATCGCCCTGCGAGTGAAGGGCCTTATCCTATTGTCGTCTACTACCATGGTGGTGGTTGGGTACTCGGAAATTCCAGCTCAGATGACCCATTCTGCCGTTACCTTTGCGCAAACTCGAATACGATTGTTGTATCTGTAAATTATCGCCATGCACCCGAAGCACGTTTTCCCGCTGCTGTCGATGATGCTTATGCTGCACTTACTTGGATTGCAGAAAATGCGGAATCATTAGGTGGAAGGTCAAACCAACTTGCGGTTGCCGGTTGGAGTGCCGGGGGAAATTTGGCAACCGTAATGTGTCAAATAGCCCAAAGCCAGAATGGTCCTAATATTTGCGGACAACTGCTAGTAACTCCGGTTGCCGATGCTGACTTTTCCCGAGCCTCCTATGACGACAATGCCGAAGGCTACATCCTGACTCGCTCCTTGATGGAGTGGTTCTGGGATCACTATTGCGATGTTAGCGATCGCGATGATCCTCGCGCTTCACCTATAAAGGCAGAATCTTTGGCAGGATTACCACCGGCAATGGTGGTTACGGCGGAGTTAGATCCACTTCGAGATGAAGGAAATGCGTACGCCGAAGCAATGAGTGCCGCCGGCGTGGATGTGCAACACAAACAGGCTCCCGGGCAAATTCATACTTCACTAACCGCAGTAGATACGATTGCCTCCAGCGAGGAAATGCGGGAAAACATGTGTAAGGCAATTTCAGGATTTTTTAACTAGTCGAATTTTATTGGACCGATTTCCTATCTTTAAGAAGTCAACTATTCATCACTCCAATTCGTTTCAATTAGAATTTCAGAAATTGCTCGTCTATCTTCACTAGATAGATGTTCGTAGTCATCATTACTTCCATTACTGGTCAAGATCTCTTCCATTCGCGTGGCAACTCGTTCTTTAATCTGCTCAGGCAGTGATTTATAAGCATTCGAATAAACTAGATAACTAAGAGGATATTTGAATAGACGTTGTTGTAAATCAAGATCACGCAAAGACCTACCTTGAGAATCTTTAGGCCCACTCGATTCAAATTCAGCTGTGAACCCTGAAGTTCCTTCAACAATATCAATTAGTGCTGGCTGTCCTACCATGAATAAAGATTCGAGCAACTCTTCTGTCAATACATCTAACGCTTCTTCCACTTCAGCAGCATCGAGCTCTTGTTCTTCCAATAATGTACGAGCATAAAAATTTGTGCGCGCAATTTTATTTTGAATTTCGATCTGATGCTCTATCACTAACAACGCGACGATGTCGCTATAGGGTGTAATGTAAGGTTCTATTTGTGGAAGACCTTCCAGGGATTCTCGATTGCCAGTTGCCGCTAGATTTTCATCGGAAATATCATCTGCAGTTTGAATAAATACATTTCCGAGGTGTCGTTGTTCACCGTGAAAACCGGTGACATACCAACCGCCCCAGCGACTGCTTAATGGAGTACGACTGGTGGTCATGATGCTGCCTTCATGAGAAACGAGTTGGCCAGCAACACCGGTGTAATTCGAACTCATCATAAATCGTGGAGTACCACCGCCGGTTAATGACAAACTGTCATGACAGCGTAAGCAGGTGCGGAATTCTCGATTGAACTGCGGTTTCTCCGATTCAATTTGACCAAGGGTAAAAAATATAGGACCGAGATTTGGATCCATTGTTGCAACTTCGAGTAGGCCGGATTCTTGCACCCAAGCCACATAAGTATAATCATTAAAATAAATAGCTCGGGGTGATTGGGGAGAAATTAGCGGTTGTTGCAAACTTGTTCTGGAAAAAACTAATAGTTGGGAGGTACTACTGATACCAAGCGCATCCAATGCAGCGTCGAGATAGCCGCGCTCCGCATTAAACTCTAGACTCACTTCCCCCGCATTCATGCGCGCCTGCAATGCGGTCACTGCATCCCGCAATTGTGCTGAACCATAGTTCATCACTGAATATTCGCGCTCATAAGGCGAATCATTCTGACCCAGCAACACCTGTGGACTGAAAAGCACCAAAAACAGACTGCAGAGAAAACTAATTTTAGAAACAGACATAATCGATCGCTCTAGGATTAAAGAGTATTTTACCCACACTGCGCCTTAAGTTCCTCTCTAGTTGTCCCAGATAGCATCAATTACTGGCAAATGACGAATCTTGGGGATAATCTTGTGCTTCTCCTCTATAAGAGTTCTGCTCAAAGCGGAAGTAAAAATGACAAGAATAAACACCTTATTCATTGCATTCATCTCCTTACTTTTAATAATCGGCAACACCCTAGCCGGTATAAGCGTTGACGTAATAATTAAGACAGGAATTGAGATTCTCATATGAAACCACGGTTAATATCTCTTGCTACTAGTGTAATTTTCCTTGTTGGCTGCGCTACTAATAGCCAACCTCCTCCATCTGACCTGATTGCGATGGCAGGACTAAATGAAGAAAGAGGATTGCGGGTAAACACTACAAATCTTTTGCCTGGTTATATTTTGTTTACGCCGCTAATAAGCGATACCACTTATTTAATTAATCGTGATGGTCAGGTTGTACACACCTGGAAAGGAGAATACGGCCCTGCAAGTACTTATTTCCTAGAAGATGGACACTTAATGCGCGGGGGCAGAGATCCCAATGCGCCACGATTTAATGCAGGTGGCCAGGGTGGGTTTATCGAAAAGTTCAATTGGAATGGTGAAGTAGTTTGGTCCTATGAACTAGCTAGTTACGAAAGACTGTTGCATCATGATTTCGAAGTAATGCCCAATGGCAACATACTCGCAATCGCTTGGGAAAATAAAAACAAAACAGAATCATTATCCGCAGGTCGTCGCCCGGCTAAAACGCCAGAAGCAGGATTGTGGCCAGACATTATTGTAGAAATCGAACCTCAAGACGAAGGTGGACATGTGGTTTGGGAGTGGCGCGCCTGGGATCATATGCTGCAGTATACTGATCCCGATCTACCGAATTACGGCAATCCAATCGATTTTCCGCACAAGATCGATATCAATGCCGGGCCACCTATACCGCAAGTAACAACCGAACAACTCGATGCTCAGAAAGAAAATCTGCGAACAACACCTCTCGCAACAGTGGGTAACCGCGGTTCAGACATGCATCACTCCAATGCCATTGCTTATAATCCTGAACTGGATCAAATCGCAATTAGTGTCAGATCATTAAATGAAATCTGGGTAATTGACCACAGCATTAGCACAGAAGAAGCTAAGGGGCCTGCAGGTGATCTACTCTATCGGTGGGGTAACCCTGCAGCTTATGGCCACCCAGAACCTACGGGTATTGGCCTAGGCCTCCAACATGACATCCGCTGGATTCCAGAAGGTTTTCCTGGTGCTGGCAATCTGACCGCGTTTAGCAACACCGCCATTGGCTCGTCGCCACCTGTGTCTGAAACTGTTGAATTCGCACCGCCATTAAATTCTGATGGGACTTACCATATAGAACCGGGACAACCGTTCGGGCCGCAAGAATTAGTCTGGAATTATTCTGATGACTATTGGGCTTCATTTATTTCCGGCGCCCATCGCATGTCTAACGGAAATACTTTTATTGATTACGGACCTCAGGGAAGATTTATCGAAGTAAATAGAGAAGGCGAAATAGTTTGGGAATATTGGTCGCTATACTCCGGAGAAGTAAGACTACCAGGTGGGTTTACACCACAGCCAATAATTCCGAATATGTATTCAGCGTTTAGAGCTACATTCATTCCTAGTGACCACCCAGGTTTAGCGAATAAAACCCTTAGACCACTGTCACCACAACCTGCTCCAAGTGTGCTTAATGAGGAAGAGCTGGCGCCTTTCAGGAATTAAGACTGGATAAAATTACCAGTCCACATCGTCTTCAGTCATTTCTCGAGTCCAGCTGGCAAATTCCAGCATGATGCCATCTGGATCGCGGAAATAAACAGATCGAACAAAGGTTGAATCGGTAATCGTTGGACTTGCCTGGGTAGGAGAATCATCATGATTAACTACTTTAGTAACTTCCACACCCGCCTCTTCTAATCGTTGTTGGTATTCTTCAATCTTTGCTTCTGGCACATCTAGGGCTATGTGATTCATGGATGCGTGGGCTGACACTATTGAGCCTTTGCCTACCATTGCTTCTGGATGAGTAACTCCTGGCTGACTCTCAGGAGCATCTGGAAACCAGAAGAATGCAAGAGAATCACCTTTACCAATGTCAAAAAAGAAATGCTGGCCCATGCCATTCGGCAAATCGATTGTCTTAGTAAGCGGCATACCCAAGATGCCTGAATAAAAATCTACGGTGCGCTTCATATCTTTGCACACCAGTGCCAGATGATTTACTCCACGGATTTCAAATTTTTCATTAGCTGACATGGCAGCTTCCTCTTTTTATTCACTGGTTTATTTGCAATTCGAAAGAATTCCAATGATTGACAATTTAGGCATAAAGTCAATACCTTAAAGTTTTTAAAATGGACAAAAATTCATCCTATGCAGAGGAGGCACCATGCCCAGACTAAAACAAGTTCCAAGGAACGAAGCGAATGAGTATATAAGCAAATATTATGAAGCTCTTTTCGGGGAGCGAGACCCGGTTGAAGAACCAGGCACGGCTACTGGCACGCCCGGTAACTGGTGGACCGTTTTTGCCCTTGTTCCCTATATCTTTGAGCATGCTACGAAACACTTTGGCATGTTCGGCATGTTTGCCGACAAGAGCGTGAGCCAATTAGACCCTATCGTCAGGGAATTGGGTATTTTGCGGGCCGGCTATGTGCAAGGAAGCCAGTTTGTTTTTTCCCAACACTGTAAAGCCGCTCGTCGATTTGGCATGAGCGAGGAGAAAATTGCAGAAATTCCCCACTGGGAAGTATCTAATGTTTACGATGCAAAAGATCGAGCAATTCTCGCCTGGAGCGATGCCCTGATTCTGCAGGGAGGTAGAGCCTCGGATGAATTATTTGAAGCCCTGCATTCCCACCTTTCGGACAAAGATATACTAGAACTTACTTACCATATAATGGGTTACAACCTGCATGCGGTTTGTTGCAAGGCTTTACGCCTCGAATACGATGATGTACCAGAACGAATAAAAGAAGTTCCAATACCTGAATCAGGAGAGGTTGCTGACTGGGCTGGTTCTGCCTGGAATAAATAGTACAAATGGAAGTTAAGAATAATCGCTGAGTTTTATCACCTTATTATATTCCTGAAAAGTTAACCTTGAGATTGCGTGTATTGCATCCTGATCATCGTTTAGTAATGCGCTATAACTTTGCTTTAGGGTTTTTACTACTGCTAATAATCCAGAAATTGGGCGCAAAACTATTTGGTATCCCATCTCAGATAGCTCCGATACTTTAAGCACAGGAGTCTTGCCTTCTTCTACCATGTTGGCAACCAACATAGTCTCAGGAAATTCTTTTTTAACAATCTCCATCTCTTCAATACTTGCCGGTGCTTCGATAAAAAGAATATCTGCACCCGCTTTTAAAAAGGCTTCGCCTCTACGCAAAGCTTCATTTAAACCATGAGTTGCCCGACTATCTGTGCGTGCCATGATAAGAAAATCTTCTGACTTTCGCGATTGAACTGATGTGGCGATCTTGCTTACTGCTTCATCTAGGTCTACTACTTCCTTATTATCCATATGACCGCAGCGTTTTGGACTAACCTGATCTTCTATCTGAATACACTGTGCACCAGCTTCCTCATAAGCATTCACTAGTTTCGCGACGCTGCTTACGTCTCCATAGCCATTGTCACCATCAGCAATTACTGGCGTATCTCTCGCAGCCTCCACAACATGCCCAATTGTATTAACCATTTGTTCCGCAGTAACCAGGCCTACGTCTGGTTTACCAAGCAGACTTCCGGCCACACCAAATCCCGAAAGATAAATCGCTTTAAATCCTGCTTCAGCCGCCAGTAACGCAGACAATGCATCATAGGAGCCTGGAACAACTATGCTGTCTCCGTTTCTTAGAATATCTTTAAGCATGGCATATCTTCACTGGTTAAAGTTTTAATTTAATTCAGGATAAGGGGAAAGGAGAGTAGCAGAAACTTAATCCTATTGGGACGCCCTAGCCTGATTCTGTATCGACAATGTTGCAGTGACTAGTTAGCATGCAGTTACAAGCGAGGAGAAGTTTCATGAAGCACCTTATTAAAATCGCCATTTCAATAATTGCCCTTTGGTATACATTAGTAGTAGGTGCACAAGGCGATCTACCCAACATTAGCAGCTTAGATAGCGGATGGAACGCTATCACAACAGATGGTGTTTGTTCGGCAGGCACACCTTATCAGTTTTATTCCAAACCTTCTGCAGACAACTCTGAAGTCTTGGTTTACTTTAATGGAGGTGGCGCCTGCTGGTTTGGTGAAGCATGTGACTTAAATATGCAACCAAACGTACATACACCTTTTGCAGAAATGGACGCCAACAATCCTGCCAATATGCGGGGCATTTTCAATTTCGAAAATTTAGAAAACCCCTTTGCCAACTACTCAATAGTGGTCGTACCCTATTGTAATGGTGATGTACATGTCGGCGGCGTTGAACGGGAGTATACTTATCAAAACGAATCGGGTGAAAATATAAATGTAACCGCATATCACAATGGCTTCGTTAATAGTCAGACCGTATTGGACTGGGTCTATAAAAGTTTTTCTGCACCTAGTAGAGTTGTGGTTAGCGGCAGTAGCGCTGGCGCAATTGGTGGTTCGTTCTACGCAGGACTTATTGCAGAACACTATGATGATACACCGGTTATATTAATCGCCGATGCTGCAGGTGGTTATGCTTCTCCGTTTATCTATCGCACCTTTGAGGCCTGGGATGTTGCAAGCATCTTGCCTAACTGGCCTGAGTACGCAGGTGAAACGAATCAATCTTTAACATTTCAGGATTTTTATATTGCCAGCGCCAATCACAATGAAAATTTGACCATAGCGCAATACAACACTGCCGAAGACATGGTGCAGTACAACTTTTCTTACTTGATAGGTGATCCTCAAGGAAGTTTTTCTCTTCCACAGCGCATACTTAACAATTATCTGGAAATTGAAAATAACACCGATGAGTTTTCCCATTACACTGCTGGAGGTAGCACCCATACTATTATGGGCACTCCAATGTTCTATCAGTATTCAGTTGAAGGTGTTCGCTATGTAGATTGGGTGTCTGACTTGATTAATGGAAATCCAGTTGCTGATATCTCTTGCGTCAACGAAGCCGCGGGTTGTGCGAACGCTCCTGAATAAGATTTTTAGGTTTTGCTAGTTCAATAGTCGAATTAGCGATCATGGAACATTTCCCTTACACGATCTGTAAATTCGGTTGCATCTCGATTACGCGCAGCACGGAGCATGTTACCCATACCATAGTTACCCTCATGACAGGCGTATTCGTAGAGCTGGGAAGAAACCTTTGCCAGCGTAACTATTGCCGTTAGCTTATCGGTAAATGTGGATAGATCATCTATAGTGAATTCATAATTAATAGTTTCAGGACCAATTCGAGTTAATCTCTCATAAAGAACTTTATTTTTTGAAGAGCCATAACCTTCGAAGCTTTGGGTTAGCCCATTAAAGTTTTTAGTTGTAATTACCAGAGTATCTCCATCCCAATAACCTCGAGAATCGCCTGACCACTGCCCAACCTTTGGATCCAATTCAGGTCCTTTTGTTAGTCTAATCAAACGAGCATCGTGCACCATCTCAGCAAAGATAACGACATAATCTTTGTTCTGAACGATCTGAACATTGTTATTATAAACACTTGGCATTAATTGCGGTCCGGCATTGAAACCAACCAGACAACGCTCTGATAGTCCGCGATCTTCAGGACCGTCTCGACCAATACCACCTACTGCGAATCGCACTGGACGTTCACCTGGAACATCTCGCTCGCCACCTGGTTGATGAGTTATGCCTTCAACCAGCTCTGGCAGACGACCGTTTAATGGATAAACCAAGAGCGAAGTGCGCACAACACCGTCGACTCGCGCTCTCTCCATCCACATAGTGTCGTTATAAAAGGCTTCGACCCCGGTAGATGTTCGGCTGGGCTCACGTCTTCTTCCAATGGAAAATCTTTCCCGCTGTGCTGCTAATACTTCTTCTTGGGTAAGAAACTGGCGATCACCAAATTCTTCGGGGCGTTCCGTTGGCACATTAGATGCGAAATTCCAAACACCCTGCAGATCTGGTTGGCCCCATTGAGTTTTAGGTACTAAGTATTCTTCTGCGGCAAATACAGTACTGCTGCTCTGGATGACCAGGAAGATTAAAATAATTTTAAGTTTGTTGCAGGTCATAAGAATTATTCCAAATACAGATTAAACCCTCACCCCAGATTCAATCATAATAGGATCTGAGATTTGTTGGCCATTAGCGTATTCCGAATAAGACATTTCATCGCTTGGGACTTGATTAATTGCTCTGACTAAATTCATGCTTATAATAACTCTGCCGAACGCGGAAAATCCCTGCATGTCTGCGTTGCAGAGCTAACCGGAACCCAAGCAGGCTTAGTCGCCTATGCATATAAAGAATTCCACAATTACTGTTCCAACTCCAGAACATGACATGGAGACAGTACTATCAATATAAAAAACACAGCTTTGCTAATTTGCTTTCTTATTGGCGACTACCGATCACTGCTAGCGCACCAAACGGTGTATTAAATTCTCCATTTAAAGCATCCCCTTCAACTGAACCACTAAAATCCAAAGTAATGCTTTGCCCCTGAGCGTCGATGCTGGTTGAGAAATTGAGGGCGTTGCCATCGAAAGTTATTCCTTCGATCTCTTGTTCACCCTGCAGTCCACCCATGCTTCCAGTGCCATCTGCATCAATAGTTAAAACTACTTGTTGGGCACCCAATGGAGTATTTAATTCAACATCCCATATGCCCACGGCTGGTGGCGCAGATGCAGCACAACCGATCAAGGCAGTTGCAATTAACAGTAATCCAAAAATACTTCGTATATTCATATTTTATTTACTCCTAAAATCATCATCAATTTAAGGGCTATAACTAACCCCCATCCCCGCTCTTACGTCATTATTGACACCGTATTGTGCAATAGGATAGCGCAGCCCGTTAGCTGAGAGTTCTTTTAATCCTTCAATAACTTTCGGCAAATAGGTCGGTGGTATAGCCATTAATAATTCGTCTTCCATTACACCGCCATATCGACGTTCGGCGAAACAAGGAATCGATAGACTGGGCTCCCCAGTAGATAGCGCCCTGCCCCAAGAGTCGGCGCAGGAAGACTCACCGACACATCCCCATTCCAATTTTTTGTACCCAGTCCACTGTAGTCCGTTAATAAACAGTATCATCTGTGCCGGTGTTGCATATATTAAACAGATATCTGGCGGTGAAAGACGCCCGCTTACCAAAGGACTTACCGCCATAGCCTGATATTTGCCAAATGGAACTACGTCCATTGCATGTTGATGGGCGCTAGCGTTTTCATGATCGGCGTACCAGACACCGCTCATACGATCACCAGATAACCACTCTTCATCTCTTGGAGATAATCCAATTACCGTTTTACACTGCGCTCCGACGAGATCCTCTGCAGTAATACCAACAGTCCAGCCATTCCTTGCTGCCATGCCAACAATCTGGTCCGTGGTATGAATGGCATTGGGTCGACGTATTCGCTCAATCGCTTCCATCTCTTCAATTGCTTCAAAGAGTTTCATACCGATAGGCATGGTACGAATACGCAGGAACTGGCTTAAAGAATTGACGATGTCCTTAAAGTCGAAGTTGTACTGATCGGTGGTGATTACATCCGACATGACGCGCTCCAATTAATCAAAGATTGATTGAATTATATGCTAATCAGATAATTTATTAAGAGCAGTTCAGACTATCGACGACTCGCGATAAGCTACCCCGTTCCTGGCATGATAGTGACTGGATGGAAGGCGATAGTTCAAAGGCGTTGTTTGGAATGGAATCTGCTTGTAATTTCAGATGGGCGAATATGCGACGGCTGTCGTAAGGTGCGGCTTCAAGATAACCATTATCATTAATATCCGCCGGCAAAAGTTTCAATCGAACCCAACCACGTACATTGCCTCCAATTAGCATGATCTGATTATTATCTGCATCAAGTTTGACGACTATGTCGCAGTGAGTGCGAGCTCCTACTCCCATTTGTAATTGACGTGCAGCCAGGGATTGATAATTAGGTCGCATACCCCGGCAAAGCAAATCGCCAGGCTCTATTGCCAACTCGCCAGAATCATAAGCCACATAAGCGGACAGACTTTCATTGTCATTGCGCGCGCGAATAGCCTGATCTATATAGCTGTGGTGAGCAATAGCGCGACGGAAGCGTCGGTTATCGCCTAATCCAGATTCACACATAATCCAGGATATAAATGCAGCCGACCAGGGGTCGCGCCACCGCGATCCAGCACCGCGATCCAGCCAGTATTGATTCTGTCTTCCTAAGATCCAGGCGCTTTCCGGAGTAGATGACCAATAACCCGCAATGGAATCAGCGACACGAATAGCTTCGTTATAATCAATTCGGGGTCGAGTCCAGGGGCGCCTGCGGTAATCGGGATTGTCGTCTCGGGTATGGGTTAGATCATAAAGGGCATAGCCAAAGTAAGACCATTCCTGAATCGCAGTATTAACAATGCGCTGACGGAGGTTATCCGTGGCAATGGCACGACAATTCCGTTCCAAATAGGCCATATCACCAGGAGCACCAGTGACTCTGGCAGAGGGGGCCGCTACATCAAATATATCCTGCGGTAAGCGCTCCTGGTATTGAAGTTGAGAAACGCTTAAAGTGGCATTGAAGGCAATAATGACCACTGCCAAATACTTAATGCTATCGCCTTTCCTCATTACTCCCTTTCCATTGCAACAACAAGACGCTAATCCGGATTATCGTCCATGTCGATCCAGAAATAAACGCTGTGTACTCAGATTAGATTAGCAGCGCAATTAAGCAGAATAGATTATTCGTAACGAAGCACTCTGGCGCTTTTCCAAGACTGAGACGCAAGCACCAAAAATTAGTTACGGAAGATTGGTAGATTGCTCGGCGAAGTAAGACCCAATAATGTTTAGATTTCGATTAGCACCGAGACAGCCGGATAGATTGCAAACAATAGCAACAACTACGCCAGCGTTAGGGTTCATTGCGAAAAGCGTATTGCCCCCTACTGAACCCCCAGTATGCCCAATCCAGGGGCCATCGTCGTTGAATGTTCTCCATCCCAATCCGTAGTTTTGGTCGGCAATCGTGCCATTAGGCAAAACTGGCGGGCTAAGCAGCAATTCAATTGTTTCGTCTTTCAGGATGCCGCTATTGAAAACACCGAAACCAAATTTTACTAAATCAGAAGGCGTTGAAATAAAACCACCTCCGGCCCACTTATAGCTGTTATCAACAAAAGGAGCGTTGACTAAGCGACCATCTCTTCTTGTATAGGGTGCAGCTCGTCCAGTAATTATGTGGTCGGTATGATCAGCAACGGTTTCAATTAACTTAAGTGGCCCAAATACCCTTTCTCGCATCAAAGTTAAAAACTCAACACCACTGGCTTCCTGCAAAACTGCACTTAATAAATTGTAACCATGGCTGGAATAGTAGTACTCATCACCAGGTACAGATAATAATGGATCGTCGGCAAAGATTTTTAAGGCATCGACTACGTTTTCATAATGATCCTGAATAAAATTATCCGACATATCTGAAAGATAGTGACGAATTCCAGCGCGATGCGAGGCAAGTAAACGTGTTGTTACTATTCCTTTTTCTTTTACTGGAAAGCTGGAAACGTATTGCTGAATCGGTGCATCTAAATCAATCAGTCCTTCTTCATAAAGAATTCCCAGAGCAATGGAAGTCATGGTTTTTGAAACACTGCCAACGCGGAATTTAGTAAGGGAGGTAACTGGAACTAAATTTTCTATATCCGCGTAGCCAAATCCTTCCGCCCAAACCAATTCATCGTCTACACCGACGGCAATGGACACTCCCGGCGCACCAGCATCCATTAGCATTTTTATTTCATCCCGGGATTTAGCAATTGCTTCAGAGTAGTTGGATGAAGCTTCAATAACTGAGTACTGGTTACTAATACTGCTTTGCGACCAGGCAAAATTGATATTTAAAACAATAAAACTAAATACAGGGAACGAGAAGAAATGAATTTGATTTGTCATTTCGAAATCCTCATTGAAAACAATATCGGCTTTACGTTGTTCTTATGACGTTGCAAATCGTATTGTGGAAACTATTGCATGTGGTATATGCATCAACCACTGAGCGATTAGAACGATTAAAGGAACGCCGATTGTAATTAGCAGCGTTTCAACCATGGAAAGGCCGAGCCACATCTCCGGCGACTGACCGCAGGGACCATCGGCACCGAAGAAAAATGGAACCCATTGATCAAGAGGCATAAAGGTCGGAAATCCTGCACCAATCGTACAGCTTGAAATCACCGTTCCGTTCTCCACACCCCAGGCATTCCAACTGGTATAAAGTGCCCCAATCATAAAAAATATGGTAGCGCTAAGTCCAACGAAGCGAATCCAGAATGTCGCTTTAAAATAGGCACTGACTCCAGCACTGATAATTGCACCAACCACCCAAGCTCGAACCTGAACACAGAGTGCGCAAGGGAAGAATTGCAGAACATACTGGTAGTAAAGGGCAATACCTTCCATCATTACCAAGTACACTATTCCCGCCAGCCAAAAGTACACTGATTGACCGAGTTCGTAGAATCGTTTCATAAAGCTAGTCTCTCTGGATTACCACTGTGGTGAAAAGTTTACCAAATCTGGCGGCTCAGGCTATGTTGAATCTTGCTATTATACTGGATGATCGTCCGAGCGATCGTTAACAATGACTAGATTGACTTAAATCAGTAGGACTTCCACCATAATCATGTCGACCCTTGCAGATATTTTTCAGATGAATCAAGAGCTGCTGTGGTTTGCTACCATTGCTGTTGATCTAACCTTTGCCATTCTTCTGTTCAGATTCTTTGGTCGCCAGGGCCTATATGCCTCCATCGTCATAAGCTTGCTACTGGCCAACCTTCAAGGACCAAAACTAACTGAGATTTTCGGCCTGCAAACCAGCATGGGGGTTATTCTCTACTCAAGTATCTACTTCGCAACGGATTTATTGAGCGAACGTTATGGCAAAGCAGAAGCCACCCGAGCTGTCATGATCGGTTTCACTGTAAGCGTAATTATCATCGTGATGATTAGCATGAGCCTATTCTATTTACCGGCAACCGATCCGGAAACTGCGAGTCTCGCTCAGAGCATGCACGCGGCGACTGCAACACTTTTCAGTTTCACGCCACGCTTCGTTCTGGGTTCCTTATTGGCTTATTTGATCAGCCAACGGTTCGATGTATGGATGTTTCACAAAATAAAGAATAAAACCCAAGGCAGACATTTATGGCTACGCAACAATGTTTCCACCATCTGCTCCCAAGCGCTAGACACAGTTATTTATGGAATTGTTGTTTGGTGGGGTGTGGTTGATTTTGAAACCGCGATGCAACTTGCACTGGCAAAGTACTTTTTCAAAGTGCTTATTGCTATTATCGATACTCCGTTTATTTATATTGCACGCGAATGGGATGTGGCTGATAAGGATTGGGTTGCTACCAAGGAAGAACAACAGAAAAGTTTGGCTTGATCCATGAGTGTATTAAAGATGTGAACCTTAAGCCGCAAGTATATCGGGGCTAAACAGGATAGCAGTCTTCAATGCAATTGTTGTAAAAAAATACTAAAGAGCTTCTTCTATATACTGATTAACAACCCGTTCCAACAAATCTAAAGGAAGCGCGCCTTGACCTAACACGACATCATGAAATTCCCGAATGTCGAAACGATCGTCCAATTCAGTCTCGGCGCGTGCTCTTAACTCAAGTATTTTCATTTCGCCAAGTTTGTAAGCTAGGGCTTGTCCTGGCCAGGAAATATACCGATCCACTTCTGCTCGTATGTTAGCTTGGGATAAAGAAGTATTGTCACCTAGATAATCTAAAGCTTGTTGTCTACTCCAACCCTTGGCATGAATGCCGGTGTCGATTACTAAGCGACAGGCGCGCCACATTTCGTAACTTAAGCGACCAAAATGTTCGTACTCGTTTTCATAGATATCCATATCTATGGCCAGTTTTTCAGAGTACAAACCCCATCCTTCTCCGAAGGCTGAATAGCCAAGCACCTTTCGAAATTCTGGCACACCCTCAATCTCTGAGGCGATAGCATTCTGCTGATGATGGCCAGGTACGGCCTCATGAGCGGTTAATGCCGGGAGTTCATAAAGCGGCCTTTGATCAAGAGCGTAAGTATTAACCCAATAGGCGCCACCGCGGGTACCACCGACGACTGCATAGTTGTATGCAGCAGTTGTGAAATTGGGTGCGATTTCATCAGGAACGGGAACGACTCCGTAAGGCGTTCTCGGTAATCGACCAAAAAATTCCGGCATTCGATAATCAATTTTTTTGGCAACAAAAGATGCAGCCTGCAACAACTCTTCCGCGGTCTCTGCATAGAACTGCGGATCAGTTCTTAAAAATTCAGTAAACTCTCCGAAGCTGCCCTCGAATCCTGATTCTTCAATAAGCGCATCCATCTCACTTCGAATTCGCGTTACTTCACTTAAACCAATTTCGTGGATGTCATCGGCGGTTAAATCGGTGCGCGTTGTATAAACGCGAATCTGATGGGAATAATACTCTTCGCCATTTTCCAGATCGGTAGCCGCAATGCCTTCCATAGCAGCTGGATAGTATTCTTCTTCGAGGAAAGTGACTAGCTGCCTAAAAGATGGAATAGCATAAGTTCGAATAGCATTGCGTGTATCATTTATTATCTGTGTTCTAACTGCTTCAGGAAGACGTTCATTTATATCGAGTATTGGATCAGCTAGACTACTGTCATCAGGATTGTCATAAACCTGGGCCTGAACAGTTGGCAGTACACCACCGATAATTATTTTTGGTAAAACAAAACCATCGCGTATTCCTTGTCGCATGTTTTCAATGTTTTCATTGAAGTAGCGAGGAAATTCTTCGATGCGTGCAATGTAATCGCGATAATCTTCTTCGGTATTCATATTGATACCGAAGCTTGCTCTTAGAGCTCCAGAGAAGAAACTGGAAAATGTATTAAAAGGGATTCGTGAGGTATTTAAACGCATCCCATCTATCGATCGACCAAGCTCCCAATCTAATAAATCATAATTAACCTGATTATCTCGATTAAGGCTATCTCGATCGATTGAGTTTAATCGTTCCTGAAATGCTTCTTCTGAACGCAGCTTTCGTGCTTGATCAACCGGAGAAACCTGAGGCAGCAAATGATTAAAATCATTTACTCCAGCACGGGTGGCCAGCGTAGGACTTTCCTGCAGCGTATAAGACCAATAGTCAGCCAAAAGCTCTTCTAGCTGACGCCTATCAGACTGGGCAAAAGTCTGGATCGAATTCAGAGCAACGACTAATAATAAAAATAGGCTGAAACTTCTCATAGGCGAAATGGACTGTATCAAATATTGCGGGCTTAGGGGTCAGTTTTCTCATATGATTAGCAATCTTCTGGCAATACTCAAATAGCAGGAATTCTGTATGGAGTATCCAAACCTCAATTCGCAATCCGCCGCATTGTATCGGCGGGCTCAACAAGTCCTTCCTGATGGAAACAGCAGGACAACAATCGCGTTAAAACCTTATCCAATTTATCTCGATGAAGCGTCAGGTGCAGAAGTCATTGACGTAGATGGAAATCGCTATATCGATTTCAATAACAACTATACATCATTACTTCACGGTCATTGTTTCGAACCAGTTAGAAAAGCTGTAGATGCGCAAATTACAAAAGCAACAGCTTGCTCATTTACTACAGAAGCAGAAATAGAATTAGCAGAGCTGCTTTGTGATCGCGTCGAATCCTTTAAAAAGATTCGATTTTGTAATTCTGGTTCAGAAGCAGTTATGAACATGTTAAAAGCTGCGCGGGCTTTTACCGGTAAACCAAAAGTTGCCAAAATAGAAGGGCTTTACCACGGGTCCTATGATTTTGCAGAAGTTAGTCTCAAGAACCGCCCAGAAGATCGCGAAGGATTAGTACCCCGATCCACGCCTTATAGTTTTGGAACTCCGAATTCAGTTCTCCGCGAAGTTATTCCACTTCCATTTAATGAATCCGATGCAACCGAAACCATCGTGCAACAACATGCCGATAGTCTGGCCTGCATCATGATCGACTTGATGCCGCAAACATTAAGCATGAGTTCGCCTTCAAAAGAATATCTGGCGACCCTGGCGCGATTATCGAAACAATACCAAATTTTATTAGCCTTCGATGAAGTGATCAGTTTTCGCTTGGGCTTCTCAGGTGGTCAGGGCATGTTTGGTTTAAAACCCGACATCACAAGTTTAGGAAAGATCATCGGCGGAGGTTTTCCAGTCGGCGCAATTGCCGGAAGAGCCGACATCATGTCTGTATTTGAACCTGGAGACGGCGGAACTGCACGCCTACCCCACGGTGGTACTTTTAATGGCAATCCAATCACTATGGCAGCAGGAAAAGCAGCTATGTCTGCTATGGATACTCGAAAATTCGATCAACTTAATGCGATGGGTGATAAGTTGAGACAGCAAGTCACATCAACATTAAATGATTTAAATATTTTCGGGCAAGTAATCGGAAAAGGTTCACTGTTTGCTGTTAGATTTCATAATCGCCCCATGGATAACTTTACCGACATCGTAGTAAAAGAAGATGAAAGAGTTTTTATGGAGAAACTGCGGAACTATCTTATTGGGAATGGCATTTGGATTGGCGGAAACATGGCAGGTTGTTTATCGACAGCCACTACTCAAGACCACATCGATCTGTTTTGCGAATCATTAAGTGATGGCATTCGTGCCTGCAAGGAACATCTTCCAACCAACTAAGAAAATTTGAATAAATGGAATAATAAATGAGTGGTGTGCGTCTACAACGGAAAGTAGGATTGGCTGGCGCTGTTTTTCTCATGGTTGGAAACGTCGTCGGCGCTTCTATTTTTATTCTTCCTGGCAATCTGGCGGGTATTGCAGGACCAGCAGTATTCATTGCCTATCTGATTGCGATCATCCCCGCTTTCTTTAATACCTTAGTCGCTGCACAGGTCGGTAGCATCCTACCGGTAAGTGCTTCAGACTATGTATTCACCAGTACTGTTTTACATCCACTACTTGGCTTTCTTAAAGTCTGGGCCGCGATGTTGGGAGCTTTGGTTGGTGGCCCTATTCTCGCTTACGGCTTTGCTGATTATTTTGCGTTTTTTATGCCAGATGCCAGTCGACTGACTGTCGCAGTAACGGTAGTTGTAGTCATCATGGTAATTAACCTGTTAGGAATTCGCTCCAGTGTAAAAATACAGATGGTGATGGTGTCAATCTTCGTCACTGCACTTTTAATTCTCTCATTAGGCGGATTGTTTTATATAGATTTGGATTTGTTAATACCGATGGCTCCCATGGGATGGAACGCAGTTTTGTCAGCAGCGGTGCCTGCTTACTTTTCCTATACCGGTTTCACTATGCTGCTGGCCATAACGGAGGAAATCAGGAATCCTGCCAAGAACATTCCATTAATAACTTTTTATACTTTTCTTATAGTCGCTTTTATTTATATCTCAGTGACTTTCGTCGTTCCGGGACTAATTCCTTGGCAGGAACTGGGTGCGATCGCCGCACCTTTAAGCGCTGCCGCCGCGACTTTTTTACCTGAATGGTATTCCACAGCCATTACTCTTGCTGCATTACTCGCTGCCGGTACTTCTATAAACATGATTATCATCACCGCTTCTCGCTCATTCTTTGCAGTAGCACGAAATAGGATCTACCCAGATATATTTAATCGCGTTAGCCGCCGCACTGGGGAACCCGATACAACAATTATTCTGGTTGCGGTGGTTATCCTTGCTGGAATCGCGTTTCAGGGAAACATCGCGCAATACGCTTCGGTTTCAGTCATAGGATGGATGTTATATGGAATAATATGGGGTATTGCGCTGGTGCTCTTACCAAAAAAACTTCCCGACCATTACAACAACGCCCAATTTAAACTAAGCAAGAAGTGGCTTTGGATTACCGCTGTGGTAAATATCGTAATGGGTACATTGTTTATTTTTATTGCCGTGAGAGATAACACTGCACCGGCTCTAGGTTATTTCTTCCTTCTGTTTTTAGGTGTTGTCTACTATTTACTAAGACAAAGAGTGCTCGCTAAGGAAGGCATCTCACTAGAAGCTCTGCTAAAGAATGAAGTAGAAGAAGCAAGCCGAGCTACGCAGGAAGCTATTCCTTAGATAGAATAGGAAAAATTTGTCTTCTCTCCTTCAGCAACAGGAGTCAGTCATGAAGAAGAATGTTTTGGAAAAAGTCGCCGGCAATGGACTGATCAATAGACGCCATTTGCTTGGCATGGGATTAACTGGCATGGGAATGGCGGTTTCCAATTCGGTATTAGGAGCCGAGGACGGCCTGGAAATCCCAAACTGGTCGAAGTTTCCTGGCCCGGGACCCAGCTCCTATGGCGAACCTTCGCGCCACGCTGGGCTGCAGAGAATAGCTGGCGCCCCTAATCCAACCTATCCAGGCGGGGGTATCTCGCGCACACCATTGCAGCACCTTCAAGGAATCATTACCCCAAATAGTCTGCACTTTGAGCGCCACCACGCGGGCGTGCCCGATATAGATCCTGCCGGCCACAAACTAGTGATTAACGGCATGGTCAGACAACCTCTGGTGTTCGAATATGAGGATCTGCTCAAGTATCCGATGATGAGCAAGGTATATTTCATAGAATGTTCCGGTAATGGCAGGTCCAACACCCAAGGCCTTCCGGGCGGCACGGCCCAAAGCATTCACGGTCTGGTGTCCTGTTCAGAATGGACCGGTATCTCATTATCCACTTTGTTGGATGAAGCGGGCGTGCAATCGGGAGCAAGTTGGATAGCCGCCGTCGGCGCCGATGCCGCTAGCATGGGACGATCGATTCCTCTGGAAAAAGCACTCGATGATGTTCTGGTCGCGCTATTCCAAAATGGCGAGCCAGTTCGGCCGGAACAGGGTTATCCAATGCGTCTGTTCGTTCCCGGCTGGGAAGGTAATATCAGCGTGAAATGGCTAACCCAAATCAAGCTAACCACTGCTCCTGCTCAATTCCGCGATGAGACCAGCAAGTACACTGACACATTGCCGGATCGCAGTAGTCGCCAATTCACTTTCCCCATGGAGACAAAATCACTGATTACTTCTCCTTCAGGAGAAATGACCCTTCAAGGCACAGGGCTATATAAGATTACCGGTATAGCCTGGTCCGGCAGCGGTAGTATAAGTCTGGTTGAGGTCAGTGCTGACGGGGGACGCAGCTGGGCAGATGCCCTGATAGAAAGTGAGCAAAGGGATAAGTCCCTCACCCGATTCAGCATCCCCTGGGAATGGAATGGTGGAGAAGCAATACTCCAGAGCCGCGCCACCGATAGCGCCGGAAATGTCCAGCTAACCCGCCAAGCAGTGATTGCAGATCGCGGCACCAATGCTTTTTATCACAACCCAGGAATTCAAAGCTGGACAGTGAATACAGCAGGCGAAGTGAGTAATATGGCGGTATAAGAAAGACAAAAAAAGATCAGACGGAGATAGTAGTGAGATATCACCCAAAAATAATTACTCCGGCCCATTCATTTAAAGGAGAAAGACTATGAAGTTACTGAAATCGTTCGCGCTGTTCGCCATCTTTTCAATTCTGGCAGCACCAGCAAATGCTCAGTTCGATAGCGTCGGCTCAATCGACTTCGCAACCTCAGAATCTGGCGAAGCTCAACAGCACTTCCTGCGAGGAGTAGCAATTCTGCACAGCTTTGGCTGGGAACAAGCCCAAGAGCAGTTCCGGGCTGCACAGGAGATAGCGCCTGACTTTGCTATGGCCTATTGGGGTGAGTCACTTGCATACAACCATCCTCTCTTCTCAAACATGGATTCTACTGAACCTCGAGCTGCACTGGAGCGTCTTGGTCCGACAGCGGAAATTCGGATGGCTAAAGCATCAACAGCTCGTGAAAAGGGATTTCTTAAGGCCGTAGAAATTCTTTGGGGCGAAGGGGAAATAGGAGATCGCAAGCTCGGCTATATGGAAGCAATGAGAGATCTCTATGAGAGCTTTCCAAATGACGATGAAGTGGCTGCTTTCTACGCTTTATCAGTATTAAGTGCCCGTGCAGTAACTCCTGATCGCGACCTTGATAATCGCATGGCGATTCGCGCAGGAACCATTGCATTAGATATCTTCAGCAGAAAACCAATGCATCCAGGTGCAGCACACTACACGATTCACTCGTTCGACGATCCGATTCATGCGCCACTGGCCTTGGAAGCTGCTTATCGCTATGCCGAAATCGCACCCGCGGTATCACATGCGAGACATATGCCTACTCACATCTTTATTCAGCACGGCATGTGGGATCTTGTATCTTTCAACAATCAATCCGCTTATGACGCAGCTCGTGAACTTTGGCGGCCAGGTCAAAGCATGGGAGATGCAATCCATTCTTTGGACTGGGGTCAGTACGGCGACCTGCAGAAAGGTGACTATGAGAAAGCTCGTCTCTGGATCGATCGCATTGAAACCATGTCTACTCAAGGTGGATTTGCTGAAGGCGGAGCTCGCGGCGCAGCCGGTGCAGCTCGAGCAAACAACACTGTTGCTCTAACCAAGAATCGTTACATCGTTGAAACCGAAGAGTGGCAAATCCAGGACATCACAGGAGACTCTCCAGATCATGCACTTCTAGCGACAGCCCTCTCTGCTTATCACGAGGAAGATCAAGCTACTATGCAAGCGGCTGAGCAAGAATTTAAGCGTCGTATCGAGGCTGGGGAAGATGGCTTCACTGCCATCATGGCGAACCAGGTTAGTGGTTTACTTCACGCCGGCATGAATCATCCTGATGTGGCTGCACGCTTCTTTGACCAGGCGGTGGAAATAATCACGCCAATGGCACCGCCCCGTGGGTCAGCCCAACCAATTAAACCAGTATTTGAGATGTACGGTGAAGTGCTGGTAGACCTCGGTCGCCATGAAGACGCAATCAAGCAATTTGAAATCTCGCTTGAGCGTATGCCAAATCGTCCGCGTTCATTATTGGGTATGGCCCGTGCGCAAGCCGCTACTGGTCATGCTGACGCAGCAGGTGAGCACTACCAGATGCTGGTTAACATTTGGGAAGGCGATGAGGGCTTTGTTTCCGAAGCTCGCTCTTACCTTGCAGGTAATGCAGGCGGTGGATCCGAGTAGAAAATTAAACCAGTAAGAAAGGCCGGAAAGATGTAAATCCTTCCGGCCTTTCTTATATATGGATGCAATGAATATTGGATTGAAACGATTTTTGTTAGTAGTAGTCGGTATGGTAGGCATAGTGCCGTTACTATTTGCGCTCGTGCTGCTGTTCTACCCTCGCCCACAAAATCTGACACCAGCCCATATCTATCTAGGTAGTGAAGAGAATATTAACTACTGTGAGTTGCCGGTTCTTGATGGCTCAGGTTTATTAGCTAATGACTTCCCGCAAGGCCACACGCCAAATTGCGGCTATGAAGTATTTCCAAAACCAATTCTCGCAGGATGCACAGAACCGCTCCCGGAAGGTGCAACCGATATGCGAGGTCTGTGGATTGAAACAAGAAACGATGGAAGCTTTGGCCATATGGAAAGAATTGAACAGTGTGGAAATCGTTATGTCGTCACGGCCGCCGGTGTTATCCATGACATGACCACAGACGGGTTGCTTGCGGGCGCCTCGGACGATGTGCGCCCACTATCTGTAGGGCCCCTTAATCTTTGTATTCGCACCAGTGCAACAACAGAATGGATCGATGGTCGCTTGCAGTTCGAAGCATTGGGACTAGTGCCAGTTGTCACTCGTTATATGGAGGGTGAAAAACTTAAATGGGAATACCCCAGTCGTGATCTTACTACCATGAATCGAATTTGTGAGTTACCTATGACTCAAAAAATGCATCAATAAGATATTTACTTGAGTAAGAAGCTCAACGCTATTACAACAAAGTCGAATAATTTTATTGCATATACTCACGGACCATCAGCTCACTTTGGAATGAAAATTACTGCTCGCAGAAAATTTAAAAGAAATCAATTAACTCGAATAACTCCCACACCTCCTTCTATATCGATCTCGGTCCCCCACTCATCAGAAAGACGCTCTACTCTTTCCAGAATTTGCTGGGCGTGTCGCAAGTCCGCCATGCGCGGGATACCTAAACGAGAATCTGGCCCATCAATTCCCAACTCTGTCGGGTAGAGTCGCACTTCAGTGAGCTCGCCATCGTCGTAATGACTAATGGCAACTAAGCTTTCTAATGACTGGGTTGAGCCGCCAAAATTTCTAGCGAACTGTTGCATTCTTCTGCTTGAGTTTGCATCTGCATTGCCAAGAGCAACTTCCAATTCCCATTGTGCTTCTCTAAAAAATTCACCCAAGCCATAGAAGATTGGCTTGCCGTCGTAAATTTCAATGCCGCGCAGAGTTTGTACCCCAGTACCGACAAAGGCATCGGCGCCGGCATCGATTGCCTTGCGAGCTAACTCTTCGTAAAACGCCGGAGGGCGCGTACTTAGATGTTGAGTTTCCACGATCGAACGACTTTGGTGGATGTGTGCGGCGGCGATAACGAAATCTCCAAGTTGCCGCGCATTTCGAATGTTTCTCAAAATGCGATCGAGATCGATATCGTTCATATCGTAGACAACAGTCCCAGGAATCTCACCATCTCCCACCATACGATAATTTGGATTATTTCTACCGGAACTGGACGCTGGAAAATTAATACCTGTCGATGCGGATGCGTTCGCGAATGGCCGAGGATTGTCATAGTTTTCGCGCTGCTGCAAAAAACCTTCCCGTACTTGCTCCAGCGCATCAAACTGTTCTTGAGATACAAGGATCGTCTCGCTGTAGTTGAGCATGTTAAGCCCAGGTCTGCCACCTAAGTTACCAATCAATGGCGTAGCGGCTAAACGATTATGCTCAGGCCATATAGGTGCATGGGTTCCAACCAATGCTGCACGACCTTTTGTGGTTTCGTAAAAAGCTGGCGCTGCCGCTTCCTGCAAATTCTTACCTGAACCCGCATGAATAATCCCAGCTGCGTCTAACAATGCGTTAGTAGAAAACATACCAGCGAATTCAGAATCCAATAGATGGTTCTGAGCACGATTGACCATATCAATACCCATGACCTTAAGATCGGCAGCGACCTCATGGGTACCTACGAACCCATTCAAAGGGCCATCAAACTCTCTGATGTTTGCCAATTCCCCTTCCATATTGCCCATCGCTAAATCAGCGTTTCGCAGCAGGTCAAAAACTTCCTGCACTTCAGGATCAGCAAGTTGGGACGCGGGTCTTCGAATCATTAAATCCCCAACACTGGCGAAGGTGAATTCACCAGCCATAGTCATTGCCCCATTTCTTTCGTTTAGAGGCGGCAAGTCGGTTTGTGCACGCAGACTCATTGCTACTAAAGCGAGCGTGACGAAACCTATTTTTAATTTAGCTACTCGCATAACAGCTCCTGAATTGGTTTGCTAATTACAGGCGGAGAACAATTCGGTTCGAACTTCCACACCTTTTTCTGCCAGTCTTGCCTGGTCTTCACAGGTTACTTGTGTGTGTCTTAACTCGACGATGTCTCCTCCGCCAATTCCAGGGTTCTCAAGCAATGCACGAATGTCATTTAGATCAGGGTTATAGCGCAAATCGACTCGAGCAAGGTTCGGCAATCCTGCAAGGGGACTTATGTCAGTGATTGAGTTTCCGGTCAGTTCCAGGTTTTGCAAACTAGTAAGACCACGGATAGGACTGAGATCGGTAAACGTATTTCCAGCCAGTCTCAATTCAATTAGGCTTGTCATATCGTTTAAAGGGCTCAAGTCGCTTACTTCCTGTGTATGCACATTCAAATCTTCTAGTTTTGTTAGCTTCGCCAGCGGACTTATATCGGTAATTGCATTAGTAAAAAGAATGCCAGTAGCGCCTCTATAAGATCTAGGATTTTGTCCGCCAATAAAATCTCCATGACGATGTAATCTCAATACCCGTAATTCTGTGAGTCCACTTAAAGGGCTTATATCCGAAAGGGGATTTTCGCTGAGAAACAGACTTGTCAGCTTGGTCATTCCTGAAAGAGGGCTAAGATCATTAATCCAATTAGTATGAAGATTTAGCACCACAAGATCAGTGAGACTGGCCAGCGGACTTATGTCTCTTAGCCCCCGATTGTTCATGGATAAACGGGTTAATCCGGTAAGATTTTGAATTCCGGACAAGTCATGAAACTCTTGCTCCGGATCGCGCCATTCGGGGGACCCCGATACATAGCGCGTAGGGCCAGGACCCGAAGCATTTAATGCATTCAATTCTGCAGCAAGCTCGCAAGTAAGCTCACCATCTGAAGCGATCGACAACGCATCACGAACTATAGATTCCAGAACTGGGTCCGCAAAACTAATCACTGCTTGCGGATTATTTCCACAAGAATCGCTTGGCGCTAATTGTTGAGCATTAACGACTACAGTCTTGAAAGCACTGACAAAGAAAATGAGACAAAGGGAAATAGCTGAAATTGCTTTTGTCTTTGTAATCATATTATTTCCTACTTAATAATCGAATTATTGGCGATCGAGCAGTCTGCCAGCGCCACCTAACTCATAATAAACCAGAGGCACAAAATCAATTGCGGTCCAGCCTGCTTCCTGTCCCCACTTGGCATCGTATATAGCCGCTGGCGCAGCCGCCATAACCTCATCAAGATGTTTTCCTTCTCGAATCATGGTGTACACCTGATCACGAATATCCAAAATCATATCCAGAAATTCTTGCATTTCAGCACGACCAACAATCTCCAAACCATGACCAGGAATTACTTTGGTGTCTGGCCCTGCCATAGAAATGGCCAAATCCAATGCGGCAATAGTTCCTCTTAAGGTGCCACCATTAAACTTGTCGATGATGGGATAACTCGTAGTTCTAAATACATCGCCAAGATGCAGTACATCGGATTCCGGGAAATAGACAAAAGTATCACCATCAGTGTGAGAAGGTGGTGCAAGAAAAGCACGGACTTCCTCACCGTTTAAATGAAAGCCGATTGCGCTGTCGTAAGTAATTAGTGGACGTCCTCCGGCTGCCTGCTGCGGCGCGAAGCTTCCGCCTTGACGTGGAAAGTGACTGCTTTCTTCAAGAAACTTAGTGCGCGTGTTATCGTGAGCAAAAATTAAAACGCCAAGGTTCGCTAGGTTTTCATTACCACCAACGTGGTCGCCATGGATATGAGTATTGATGAGAAACCGAATCTCTTCATCAGTCACTTCCTTGATTGCCGCGACGAGTCGATCCGCAAGTGGCGCAAAAAGTGCGTCGACCAAGAGCACACCATCTGGCCCAACCTGCACACCGATATTGCCACCACCGCCGGGCCGCTGAACCATATAAACATTGCCCTGCACATGCTCAATGCTTAGCTCAACACCTGCGAAGCTACCTTGGGCGAATGAACTAGAAGAAAAAAATACAAGGCTGCAAATGACTATTAGTAGAGACAATGATCTTTTCACTTTTCCCATTTTTAATTTCACCTTTATGCAAAACTTCTATTGGAAGTACATTTGATTATTAATTGTTTGTGAAATCTAACTCAGCGATTGCTATTCCACTTTCTCCTGCAACCGCATACAACAGATAAGTTTTGTTATCTTCCTGATAAATTGCAGGATCTCTGAGTTGGTTAACTCGCACATCAATGTAGCCCCCTCGCGATGGCTCAATTGGAAGATCTGATCCTTCCCATTCAGTCTCAGGTCGCAACACCTCCACGGGTTCAGTTGCGGTCCAGTTTATCCAGTCACCTGACAAATCAATAGTCGATAAAAAAATGCGCTCCGGCGAATCACTTCTGTTGGTAAAAAATACGTATAGCTGATTATCACGAATCAACAATGCAGAATGCCGCATGGCAGGTGTAAAGAAGTTAGGACCTTCTTCGAAATTACTCAGACCATCACGAGAACGATACAGATTACCAGGCATGGACATCGCATAGAAATAACCGTCGTGTTCGATCACTCGAAAATAAGCTCGCCCTAAATCTTCTTCTCTGCCTTCAAAATTAATTCCGTCATTAGAAACAGCATGGCGAGTAAACTGCCGGCCTACTCCTCGGCCATGAACATACATAACTATCTGCTTCAAATCTTCACGTACGTGCACATCCGGTGATGCGATGTGAGCATAGAGCGCCGCATTTTGGCCAGGCGCTAATGAGCAAGGTGGACAAGTGGCGGGAAAATAGGAGTCTTCCAGTTTTAATGTGCCTGGAGAGTAAACGGTCCATGGTCCAGTGACTGATTCAGCATAGGCCATGCGAATATACTCGCCCCTATGATCGGCAAAATACAAGTAATACTCACCTAAAGGATTCTCTACCCAATCGGGAACTTTGATAAGAGAAGGACCCTGAATATTCCCTCCCATTCGTTGATCAAGATCTGGCGTAATAATGGGTCCATTGCCTAACCGCTTAACAGATACGCCAGCTGGCTCAGCAGCTCGAGACAGAGTACTGAAAAGAGTAAAAGTAAATAGGAGTATTAATAATAGTCTGATTGCTTTCATGAGCTCCCACTTAGGGATCTTCTAGCCTGCGCCCAGCACAAGCTGATCCATTTAATGATGTTACTCGCAATAAGTTTATTCCTTTATTAGTAAACGCATCCATGTCAGAACAGCGCACATAGGTAAAACGCAGATCTAACTCATCGCCCCTGCCCAATCCTTCATTAGCCAACAATGGTTGCACATTAAACAGTGAAGGATTCTGAGCAAGACTCAATTCTCTAATATTTCGCAAACCAACGAGCGCTTGCACTTCTGTTATTTCATTATTTTCTAAGCGCAGTACTTGCAGATTCGTTAAATCCTTAATCGCTGAAACGTCTTCGATCTGATTATCACTGAGAAACAGATATTCTAAATCCGTCATAGTGTTTAGCACATCGATGTCAGTAATTGCATTGCTGTTTAAACCAAGTTGCAGCATGCCATCTTTATTTCGCAGCGCACTAATGTCTTCGATCTGATTATTGTGAATCCAAAGCAAGATCAAATCATCCATGTCGACAATTGCACTTATATCTTTTATTTGATTGTCGTAAAGACGTAAGTGCGTCATTTTGGTCAGTTCAGCAAGAGGACTTATGTCGGTGATACTATTCAAGTGAATGCGTAGCAAACGTAATTCAGTAAGATTAGCTAGAGGACTAACATCAGTTATGCCATTAAAAACGACATTAGTATCTCGACCATCATTCATGTTCATGTAGTGCTCCTCTTGATAGGGATACAAGCCATGAACATGCAGGCGTCTTAACTTTGTTAATTCACTTAATGCGCTGATATCAGATATTGGATTTTCACTAATAATCAGTTGTTCTAAATCAGTCAGTCCGCTTAGAGGCGTGATATCGCTGATCCAATTTGTATGCAGACTTAAAAAGCGTAAATTTTTGAGCTCACTAATCGGGCTAATGTCTGTGACCAAACGATTTAGAATCGTAAGATTTCTAAGATTGGTAAGGTTCTGGATTCCGTCCAAGTTTTCGAATGGTTTCTCCGGCGAAGATCGCAGAGTGCCGCCATAAACCACTCGCTCCGATTCTGAACCAACAGCAAGCTGAGTTAGATCCCCTAACAACCCACAAGTCAGATCTGCTTCCCCATTTATCGACAAAGCATCTCTAACGACTTCTTCAAAGTTCGGATCGGTGAAGGTAGCGATGTCCGAAGATGAAAAATCGCGGCAATGGTCTGTTGGCTGGAGTACTTGCTGCGCCTTGGCCACTGGACCCAGCGCTAACAACAGAGTACAAAGAACTAGTTGCTTCATAAGAGCTTCTCTTAGGGAAACATTAAAGTTAGCGCCATGGAATAGGCTTGTCCAATCCTAAAGAAGCTATTATTGCCACTTTTACTCGTGAAAAAAGTGGATTATGTTAGCTCTCTTATATAAAGGAGTGACCATGAAAACTCGATCGAGCCCATTCTATTTTTTATTTCTCTGGTTGCTGTCCTTTGGCGCAAGCGCGCAAATAGATTCGACTAATGCAATTTCTCCCTATCCGGCAGCTTGTATCGCGCCTTCGGAACAAACTGCGGGACTAGATTTCACAGCAGATTCTTCTTATCTCCGCTTTAGTAATTCTGCAAATGAGATCTATGATTCCATCGATGGCCTTCGCATGAAAAGACTCGTTGAAGAACAGGCAGCTATTGCGCAACGTTACAAAGCGGCCGGTAATAAATACTGGGGAAGAATAATCGGAACGGATTCAGATCATGAAACCGCAGAATGGATGATGACTCAATTGCGTGAAACAGAAGCCGAAAACGTACGACTTGATTCTATTTCATTGCCATCACAATGGTTTCCTGAAAACTGGGAAGTATCAGTAACATCAAATGGTACAACTTTAGATTTAACATCTGCCTGGCCAGCTTATGGTTCTTCAGGAACGACAAAAAATGGAATAGAAGTTGAACTAATCGACGTGGGCCTGGGAATGGCAACCGATTTCATAGGGAGAGACGTCGAGGGCAAAGCTGTAGTAATCCACTCCATCCCCACTTCTAGCACAATATTTAATTCAGCTCGCAGCAACGGTGCTTTGAGACGGGCCGATGAACTGGGTGCCGCCGCCATTCTACTGGTATTGGAATTACCGGGTAATTTACAGACTGCATTTTACAATGTTGGAACCTCCGTTCCCACACTTAGCATCGGAGCGGAAGACGGCGCAGTATTACAAGAATTGTTAGCAAACTCTTCTTCTAATGAGGCAGTGACTATTAATCTTCACCTAGATGTAAGCATGGCCGAAGGGTTATCTACCTCTAATGTTCGTGGAGAAATTCCAGCCGCTTCTCCAAATGCGGAGCGAGTTATCATCGTTGCTCACCGCGATGCATATTTTGAGGGTGCTAGTGATAATGCTTCAGGTGTTGCTACTGCATTAGAACTAATGCGTTTCTTTGGACAAAAACCTAAGGAACAAAGAAAGCATAGTATAGAAATCATCGGAACACCTGGACACCATAATTTAGCTCGAACCGGACATACCTGGCTATACGATAATCGCGCTTCGATTCTGGATAATACTGTACTGATTATTAATGCCGAACATACTGCTCATGCACTTATTGATCGCTTTGGACCTGAGCTTTGTTCGACTAATTCAATCGGTCCCTTCTCCTGGCGAATTAATGGCTCGAGCAAGCTTATGGAGATTACGCTTCAAGCATTCGATGACTTTGGAATTCCACGCTGGACAGAAACCGGTGGACCCACAGGAGAGATCGCAACTATATTCAATTTAGCACCTTCGATTGTTCTAATGCATGCGGGTGTATTACTACACACTAATATAGAAACCGCAGAAGCGATTCCAGCAGCGAGTTTGGCAGCGACAACCCGTGCCTACGCGAAGATAATTGATCAAATCAATAATCTAAGCTACTCAGAGCTTTCGAGTAATTAGTTTCGATTACGTAAACCTGAGTAATTATTTGAACCATTAAGGAACAATCATGAATAGAGAAATTCTATCTGTCTTAATGATCGCTTGCGCGTTCGCGATGGGAATCGCATTTCAACACCAACACGAAATTTATGCACAAAGCCAAAAAGTTTATGAACTACGAACCTACACAACAGCAGAAGGTCGACTGCCACCTCTATTAGATCGTTTTGGCGGTGGCGAAATCGATTTGTTCCATAAACATGGCATGACCAGTGTTGGTTATTGGATTCCTGATAATGAAGATCTGTCACAGAATACGCTGGTGTATATGGTTGCTCACAATGACCGAGAAGCAGCAGCAGAATCGTGGGCGAATTTCTCAGCCGATCCGGTTTGGACTGAGATGTGGAATAAATCTTTAGAAGATGGACCAATCGTTACCGGCGTGGAGATTCAATTTCTAGATCCAGCAGAATTTAGCCCTCTGCAATAGGCCCAGCGTTACGGCACTGCGAATCTTTGTAACCTGGAGTTGCTAGTCTGACCTTCTTCTATACATACTGCGACTACTGATTGGGGCGGTCGTTGAGTTATCGGCCCAATTAGCTCGACAAATATTCCATCAGGATCGATGGCATTGATGATCCCGGTTTCGTCTAATCCAGTTCCTGAACAGCAAGGCGCTATCTCGGATAAAAACTTAACGCCTTCATTAGCAAGAGATGCTACTGCAGAATCCAAGTTCGTTACCGCCAAGGCAATGCGATGAATACCAATATGGCTTATGGGTGGCGGATAAGGTGGTTCTGGATTGAAAGGCTCTAACCATTGAACTAATCGCAGGGTATTGCCATCACCATTGGCCAGACTGATATCAGCACCCCGAATTGTGAAAGCCTGATCGAGACCATAGGCCTCAGCTTCTGCTAATGATCCTTGCTCTGGCAGTATTTTAATTTCCGTATAGCCGATTCTTTGATAAAAGCTCAGAGACTCTTCGAAATCACTCACATTAACACCGATGTATGGCATGGAACTTATGTTGGTTGCCGAGCCATCATCAATCGCATCCAAGCTCTTATCTTCGGTTAGCTTTAAGAAGACTCCGTCTGGATCTTTCATAAAAACAAATCGCTCTCCTTCTTCACCATAGGGTTCCGAAACAAAACTGATACCCTCTTCTAACAAGTAGTTGTAATCTTCTTCAAAAGTTGATGTGCTCAAGGCCGCATAGGCCATGCCAAGATGATTTGGACTGGAATAAGGAGGTTCATTGTTATAGGGCACATTGAATTGAATTAAGTCAATCCCAGTTGGTCCAAGCCCATTAGCAATGGACATTACTTCGATGTTCTCGATCTCATAAGAGCATAAATCATACATGCCAAGAGATCGTGCCATAGCATGAGTGTTAGTTCTTGGAAAATTATTAACACCCTGGGTATATCCCAGTAAGCGATAGAATTCTCTGGTGTGTTCGAAATCTGCAGTCTGGGTGTTGAAATGAATACGAGCAAGAATATTTACTTCTTCAGCGGCATTTGAAATTGGCGAATTGGCAAACTGCAGCAATAAAACTAGAAATATTAAAATCGAGGATTTTTGCACTATTTGGTTTTCTTTCTCTGTAGGAAAAAAATTTTTGCAATAAAAAACTGTCGGGGCAAAAACTACTCCGACAGTTTTTAGAGATATTTACTAATCAGTAGCGAAGCAGTATAACAATCCAGCCCCGCCAACCTGCACCAAATCTGCCTGGGTACAACCCGGTGTTCCATGGGAAGAGTTCCATGGGGAACCAGGAGTGGTAAACGAATAGCGATCGGCATGCCCTACATGGGCACTGCCTCCGTCATTACTAGTCCAATTATTACAGGTTCGATCCTGGCCACCCGAAAAAGCCGTACCATCGATCTGGGTTCCAGTTAACACATCATGTACGGTGAAATCCGGATCGCCGTCAATGCGAGAAGCCCACTGATTTCCATTCTCATCTAGAGAAAAAGTCCAATTAAAGTTGGAGTTATCGTAGTGCAAGCTTTCAACACTGGTAGCCATCACCAGGCCATTGGCATTGGCCCATGGACCTTCTCCAATACGTTCACGTGCACTGACCGCTCCAGGTCCTTGCGTGCTCAGATAGGCCGCCCAGGTTCGGGATGAACCTGCAGTTGACGCGAGGGCATTACAGTGGGCATCAGCACCGGCCAGACCGCCGAGATTACCGCCATCGCCCAAGCCAACGCTTGTGACGAAAAAGCCCATTTCAGGCGGCTCTTCATCCTGTTGTGCAACAATGGTCAGGGTTGGGACTGCCAGAACACCTGCCGCTGCGATTGCTAGTAGGGGTTTTTTCTTCATTTGGTTTCCTCCAGCTCTCTGTTATTAGAGTCTCTCAAAGACCGACCTTATCGCT
Source organism: Pseudohongiellaceae bacterium (assembly GCA_045565735.1). Lineage (GTDB taxonomy): Bacteria > Pseudomonadota > Gammaproteobacteria > Pseudomonadales > Pseudohongiellaceae > UBA9145. The sequence continues at coordinate 12,700 of JBJLER010000028.1, read as the reverse complement.
TATAGCAAGTGCCGTAAATAGATTTGACCGCAGCAGAGATAGATTTAGTTTTCCCAAACACAGCACGGATCGCCCTTTTGTACATCTCGAATCTGCTCCAATCCAAGAGGCAGAAGCGCACAATCATGATTTTCTCCACAAACCAAACCCACACAGAACGGGCCAGTTGATTACGACCAAAACAGGTTCCTGCTAGGTTTCCAACTTCCACGCCCACTCGTGCCGCAGTCCTGGCTCCCTCTTCGGATACGTCAAGCAAGAAAAATTTTCAATCGTTAGTCGAAGGGATCCAGCCTTCCTCATGTTTAATCACCGCTTCTGCTGAATGGCTCTGACGAATTATTAACGAGGTAAAAAGTAGTGTCGCTAACACTTTAGGGCGAGATTTTATCTGCCGACTATGTTCACGAACAGAAAACTTTTAAGCCCGGACATGATAGGATCGGGACCAATAATATGCAGTCCTAAATACGCACAAAAGTGTCAGCAATCGTTAGGTGATTATATGAAATTGAAGCGTGTAATGAGTGTAGTCTTGCTAATCGCATTAGGCACGGCAGCACCAAGCTTAGTATTTGCACAGCAATCTTCGAAACGACCTAACATCGTGCTTATGTTAGCAGACGATCTCGGTTATACAGATATCTCTCCATTCGGCAGCGAAATAAATACTCCTAATATAGCCAGACTTGCCCAAGAAGGGCTTTCTTTTACTAATTATCACACTGCGGGTAGCTGTGCTCCAGCCCGTGCGATGCTGCTAACTGGTGTCGATAGTCACAGAAATGGCGTACCTAACATCCCTGAAGCATTGTCTGCAGAAATGACTGTCTATGAAAACTATCAGGGAGTTTTAAGCCACAATGTTGTAACCCTGGCGAGCATGTTACAAGCCAGTGGCTACCACACCTATGTGACTGGCAAATGGCATTTAGGCCATACACCTGATTTGCTTCCTTCAGCGAGAGGATTCGATCGCACGATCGCTATGGCAGATACTGGAGCAGATAACTGGGAACAGCGTGCTTATTTGCCGATTTACGATCAGGCAAATTGGTATGCAGATGGTGCTCGGCATAACCTGCCTGATGATTTTTATTCCTCAGAGTATTTCATCGATAAAACCATCGAATTTATCGATTCAAATGAAGACGATAATGAACCTTTCTTTGCTTATATTCCGTTTCAAGCAGTGCATATGCCGGTGCAAGCGCCTCGAGAGTTTTCAGACAAATATGCAAATGTCTATGACCAAGGATGGACTGTTATGCGCGAACGTAGACGAGTCGCTGCAATTGATGCGGGTGTGATTCCTGCAGGAACAACCGCACAAGTTACACCGGGAACTTTAAATTGGGATAACTTAAATGAAGAACAAAAGCGTCATCATGCTCGGCGAATGGAAGTATATGCCGGCATGGTTGATAACATGGACATGCATATTGGTCGTCTTCTGTCTTATCTTGAAAGTATTGAAGAGTACGACAACACGATTTTTATTTTTACCTCTGATAATGGTGCCGAAGGATCCAGTTTAATTAACCCTGAAGGTGGTTCAATTCTCGGAGAATGGTTTGAACGAGTTGGCTATAACGCGGATTACGCCACTTTGGGAGAGCGCGGATCCTTTAATGCTATTGGCCCTAGTAATGCAACGATTGCAGCTTCTCCTTTGACCTATTACAAGTTTCACGCAAATGAAGGCGGACTTAGAGTTCCACTAGTTATGTCTGGCCCAGGTATTGAAAGAGTTAATGAATTTACCGATGAGTTTGTATTTGTAACCGACCTTGCTCCAACAATTTTGAAATTGGTTGATATAGAGGATCATGGCGGAATCTGGAACCAAAACGATGTGGAACAAATAGTTGGTAGCGACTTTTCAAGTTTTCTTGCTAACAACTCTGAACAAATTCACAGCGCCAATGAACCCATCGGCTACGAGCTGGGCGGTAACAGCGCCTTGTTTAAAGGCGATTATAAGTTGGTAATAAACAAAATGAGCCAGAATGAAACCGATTGGCATTTGTTTAATATCAAGATCGATCCTGGTGAGACTAAAGATCTAGTTAACGAGAGACCTGAATTGTTGTCTGAAATGATGGCCGACTATGAAGCTTATGCGAAAGAAAATAGTGTTCGAGATATGCCGGAAAATTATAATCGGATAAGAGCAATCTTTAGGGATGGTTTTAATTAGAAAAATTTATACATGCATCACATACCCTCTTTAATCCGCTAATCGATCTCTACCCTGCCATCCTGCTTATTCATATGCTCTTCTCTTGGTCGGGCATGGAGTTAATCCCAATTAGATATTGGAGTTAAGTCCAATTCATTTGGATTAATTACAACATGCTTAATAAGATCGCGACGCCAGGTGTAGGTGATATGAACGAGACCATCGGAAGTTTGAATCACCGCTGGATAAGAGTATTCCCCTCTTTCATTTTCCAGAACTAGCGCCGCATGCCAGTTCTCGCCGTCATTAGACACAGCAACATTCAAAGGCGAACGTCCGTCGGGCGTATGATTATAAACGATAAGATGACGCCCATCACTTAGTGTTAACGCGTCAGTACCAGCACTTGGATTTGGCAATGAAGTGAGAGTTACTGGGCTCCAACTTAATCCACTGTCATAAGACCAGGTTTGAAAAACATAATCAGACCTCGATCTGCCTAAAGCCTGCAAACGACCGTCGGTATGAATAAGAATGCTTGGTTGTATCACATGAATTTCTGAACCGGAACTAACAGCAGCTGGCTCAACAATATTCCAGCTTGCACCATTATCAGTAGAACGCTCAAAATGAATACGCCAGGTACTTGGGCGAGTATTAGTTTCTGTACTACTGGAACTAATTATTGTTCCATCGGGCAAACGAATGGGTTTGTTTTTGATTGGCCCAAGTATTCCATGGGGTAATCTTTCTGGAGAGCTCCAACTAAGACCATCATCTCTGGATTTAATTACGGATCCCCACCACTCTCTCGGACTGGGTCCGACCTTGAAATACAAACTAACTTCATCGTCCGCGCTAGTGAATAGCACCGGATTCCAGGTTGGATATCTACTGCCATTAGATTGCGCACCAGTGGCAATCTCTACCGATGCCGTCCATTCACTGTCTACCTGACGTGATAACCAGATCCCCACGTCATCATTCCCTTCTGCGGTACCACCAAACCATGCTGCAACCAGTCCCGAATCTGTTTCTATCAAGGTGGAAGCATGAACACTCGGAAAAGACGCTCTCTCAAACAGAAATTCAGTATGTAGTATTCCCGGCTGATTCAGATTACGAGTAACACAGGCACTGAGACTGAGAGCAGCTAAAACCGCCAAGACTAATGTATTAGAGAGAGGCATGGCTTCCTCATGCAGCTATATAGGAGAATAAATAAAAATTGACGTCAGAAGGACTAATTTTTCCCAGAGTGCAAACTAGTTTAGTTACAATGGCTACTTTAGAAGAATAAAGAATAAAAGAACAATGAAAATAAAGAACTTTACCACACTAGCTATTTTCGTCTTTGCGTCTTGTACTCCTCAGACCACCGAGGTGATGGAGGCTCCAAGTTCAGGGGCTTCACCTGATTTTGTTACCACCAACTATGCGCGGCAGAACCGACCGGATATCACAGGGTTAACCGGCGCAGTATCCGCTGGTCACCCGCTGGCGGCCCAAACCGGACTGCGTATTTTGCAGGAAGGCGGAAACGCGACAGATGCCATTATTGCCATGGCAGGGGTTCTGGCAGTTGTTCGTCCCCATATGAATGGCATTGGCGGTGATGCGTTTGGAATTTTTTACGACGATGAATCCAAAGAAGTAACCGCACTTAACGCCAGTGGGCGAGCAGGATCAACAGCCACCCCAGAGTTTTTTGCCGCAGTGGGAGTAGAACGTATTCCAGGAAGTGGCCCATTGTCTGTTAGCGTCCCCGGTGCCGTAGCAGGATGGGTTGATGCTCACGAACGTTTTGGCTCAATGGATTTTGCTTACTTACTCAAACCGGCAATCGAGTATGCACGAGAAGGTTTTGCTGTTTCCACTCGCCTGGCTATGGATTTCGAAGAACAAGGCGGCAATCTCAATCAAAATGGACGCAATCTCTATTTGCCAAATGGAACGGCCCCACCGGTCGGTAGTTTGCTAATCAATAAAGAGTTAGCAAATTCTTTAGAAGTAGTTGCAAACGACGGCAAAGAAGGTTTCTATCAAGGACCTATAGGAAAACAACTCGCCGCATACATAACCGAACTAGATGGACACTTAAGAGAAAATGATTTTTCTAATCACACTTCCACTTGGGTCGATGTGGTAAGTAGTGATTATTTAGACCATACGATGCTTGTTATGCCACCCAACACACAAGGTATAACACAGTTAGCACTAATGGAAATGTCTAAATCGCATCCAGTGCAGTCGATGGGCCATAACAGCACTGAATATCTCCATACTCTAATCGAATTAAAAAAATTAGCGTTCGCCGATCGCAATCGCTGGGTTGCCGACATGGACATGGCAGATGTCCCAGTTGACGCATTGCTAGATGCAGACTATCTAAGCGAACGAGCCGAACTTGTTGATCCTTCCCAAGCTGCAATAGAAATTGAGCCTGGATTTGGTGATGAAATATTTTCCGCAAGCGATAAGGACCGAGATGATTCTGGAGACACCGTGTACATCACTGCCATCGATCAATGGGGTAATGCAGTAAGTTGGATACAAAGTAATTTTGCTGGCTTCGGCTCAGGATTATTGGAATCTGAAACCGGCATTCTCCTGCATAACCGCGGCGCCTTGTTCTCTCTGGAAACCGGCCACCCTAATGAAGTTGCGCCAGGCAAGCGGCCTTATCACACCCTATCACCTATGATGGCTCTGTATCCGAATGGAGATTTCGCGTTTGCTTTAGGAACACCTGGAGGAGATAGCCAAACACAATCCTTATTGCAAATTGTGCACAACATGCTGCTGTTTGATATGACACCGCAACAAGCAATAGAGGCTCCACGTTTTCGATCTTCAGGAGGGCTCAATGTAGCGATTGAGAATCGCATTAATGCAGACGTGCTAGCAGGCCTAAGCACACTCGGCCACGATCTGAATCTGATCGATGGCTGGACAGCAACTTTTGGTGGTGCGCAAATGATTCATCGTAACCCAGATACGGGTGTAATAACTGCAGCGGCAGATCCACGCAGAGAAGCCTATTCATTGGCTTACTAACAAGAATAATCGAAGTACGAGGAAGTGATAATGAATAAGAAACTTACAACAAGTCTATTAGCGCTTGTCTGGATTTTTTGGCCGACGATAACAACGGCCCAGACAGGCTTAACTTTTGTTGATCCTCAAGAAGTCGGCTTTTCTTCGGGGCAACTCAATAAGATAGAAAGCTATTTTCAGGGCAGAGTCGACAGAGGCGAGATCGCTGGGATCGTAACCCTAGTGTCAAGAGGCGGAAAGATCGCTCATCTTAGCGCGGTGGGGTATCAGGATGCAGAACATCGTATTCCAATGGAAACCGACACTTTATTCCGTATCTATTCAATGACCAAACCAATCGCATCTACTGCGCTGATGATGTTGTATCAGGATGGTTTGTTTCAGTTAAACGATCCTCTCTCAAAATTTATTCCGGAGTTTACTGATCTTCGAGTTCTTAGAGAACCAGACGGTCCACTCGATGAGACAGTAGCAATGGAGAGAGAGCCCACCATCCAAGATGTACTCCGGCACACCGCTGGTTTTTCCCATGGGCTAGGGCGAAGCGAATATGATGAGCTCTTTGTTGGCACTGGCATCTTCCGACCTGAAACATCATTGGAAGAAATGATGACTGCACTATCCACAGTGCCATTAATGAATCAGCCAGGATCAACTTATCGTTACAGTATTGGACCAGATGTGGCCCTACGCTTAGTAGAAATTATTTCCGGCATGGATGCAGACGAATATCTAGAGCAACGCATGTTTGATCCATTAGGCATGAATGACTCGGGTTACGTTGTTACTTCCGATAATGCTCATCGTCTATCACCCATTCACTGGATGAAAGAAGGAGAATTAGTCGCAATCAATGAGGAGAATGGCAGCCCTTTCGGTGGAGTGTTAGTAGAAGACTGGTCAGTGAATAACTACACCATCGATCATTCATACAAAGGTGGCAGTATCGGACTCGTTTCAACTGCGGAGGACTATTGGCGATTCGCACAAGCCATGCTTAATGGCGGAGAATTGGATGGAGAAAGAATTATCGGTCGTAAAACCGTTGAATACATGGCACAAAACCATTTAACTCCGCAGCAACACGAGAGTTTTAGCCCAGCACTTGGTTTTGGTTTAGGTTTTGCAACGATTGAGATTCCGGCAGGTGTGAGCTACACGACAAGTAAAGGAAATTTTTACTGGGCTGGAGCTGCTGCAACTAATTTCTGGATTGACCCTACTGAGGATATTGTCGTAGTGGCAATGACTCAGCACATGGGAGTGAGAGGTACAGGTGCGTTGCGTGGAGAATTGCATTCCCTGGTATACGGCGCGCTAGTTGATTAAGGCATAAAATCTGGTTAAAGGAAGACTGAACACTCAGGCTACATACACTGTTAACATGATAAGTAATAGCAGCTAATACCAACTTAGAGTTTTCACTAAGAACAATAAACATGGCGCGACTTTGTCTTCTGTTATTCTTTCACTTGCTTGTTTCCTGTTCGGAACAGGCCGGACAGCGTCAGACCTATGTACTCACTACTGGAACAACCAGCGCTACCTATTATCCGGTCGGAGTTGCGTTAGCAACAATGGTATCTGCTCAAGAAGAAGCAGATTTTTCTCTAACTGCCATCAGTTCCGCTGGCTCATTAGAAAATGTAAAGCTACTGCGTGATAACCAAGCACAGTTTGCAACAATGCTTTCGATTTTTGCTGCCTGGTCATACGCTGGTGAAGGGCCGATTCAAAATCCACAAACCCATGTTCGAAGTGTTACGGCCCTGTGGCCCAATGTCGAACATTTACTATTGCGGTCAGAACTAGTGACGAAAGGAACCTTTTCTGATTATTCCCGACTCAATGGGGAACGAGTTTCTATAGGTATGAGAAATTCCGGAGCTGAAATCACCGGATTTTATATTTTTGATGCGCTTGGCATTGATTACCAGCAAGATCTGACCGTTGCCTATCTGGGCTATGGTCCTTCTGCAGATGCACTCCAGGATGGCAATATCGTTGGTTTAAACGCTCCCGGTGGTCCACCCATGGCTGCGCTGACTCGGGCACATGCGCTGCTTGGGGGAAATTTAACAATTCTGAACATTAATCAGGATGAACTGGATGCAATTAATTGGGAATACCCGATCTGGAATTTTTACAATTTAGAGCCAGGGACCTATCCAACCCAGAATGAAACAGTGAGAACTGCAGCAAGTGCGAATGTATTGGTAGTTCGTGATGATGTTTCTGAAGAGGTAGTATACAACCTGACCAAGTTGCTATGGGAAAACCTCGCCGTATTACAAGAAATTCATAACGCGACAAAATCCATGATTTTAGAAAATGCACTTCAGGGTGTACCGGTGCCTCTGCATAAGGGTGCATTGCGTTACTATCAGGAACAAGGCTTAGAAATCCCAGAACACTTGTTAGGCGGTTAAGCTCAAGGAGCATGGCATGATAAAAATGGTTTGGCTTGTAATTTTCCTTGGTTTTATTGGTATCACACACAGCGCTGACAATGACGTGTTGATCGTTGGAGGCGAAGGCAATAACTGCATTGAAGACCCAGGTTGCATAAACAGATTGCACCCTGATATTCCCATGGCAGCACGGGCAAAACCCGGCCAGACCATACTATTTCGCACTCGCGATAGCGGCGACTGGTTGGGCACTGTTTCTGCACAAACAACTGAACCGGAAACATCGAGTGGCAACTTCGGCGCTGTTCATCCCATGGCGGGACCGGTTCACATCGAAGGTGCAGAAGTTGGGGACGTACTAAAAGTGACTTTGCTCAACATCGATCCAGGCAAATATGCCTACACCTATGGCGGAGGCGGTGGATTTGTTCCAGATCTCGTGGAAGGCCAGTTCTTAACTATCTGGCGACTTAATCGTGATTACGCAGAAAGCGATAACATCCCTGGGGTGCGGATACCTAACAGTAGTTTCCCAGGTGTCATTTCAACTCTGCCAGGGCCGAATCAATTAAGAATTATGTTGGAACGGGAACAAGAACTGGCTAATGCTGGCGGACAGGTTTCTTTACCATCCCCTGATGGTGCATCACCGGAAGAAATATGCGGGCCAAGTGGATCTGCACCAAATGAGTGTTTACGCACCATTCCACCGCGGGAACACGGGGGCAACATGGACATTCGATATCTGCAAGCAGGTGTTTCAATTTATCTACCTTGCTTTATTGAAGGTTGCGGATTAACAATTGGCGACCTGCATTATGCCCAGGGAGACGGCGAAGTTTCTGGTACTGCCATTGAAATGTCGGCAAATGTTTGGGCTACCACGGAAATAATAAAAGACGGACCTGATTTGTCTCGCGGGCCACACTATGAAGGCTCATCCCGGCTTTTGGAAATACCTTCACGACGTTTTTATGCGGTTACTGGCATCCCGGTTAAAGAACCGGGCGAAGTTCCTCCGGATATGCAATATCTAAATTCTGATGTGGTGGCTGGATTAAGCAACTTGTCTAATGACATAAACCTTGCCGCACGAAATGCTATCGATGGCATTATTGATTACATAGTTACGACTTATGGATACACTCGCAACCAAGCGTATGTAATCGCAAGTGTCGCTGTAGACCTTAGAATTAGCCAACTGGTAGATTCTCCAAACGTCGGAGTAACAGCCGTACTCCCGCTCGATATCTTTAACAATTAATGCATCGAGAAACCATATCGCGAAGGCAAAATTTACGGAGGAGAGCCCGTCCCCCACCCTCATCTTAACGGGCGAATACTTAGGAAGTATGTGCGAGTGCGGCCCGCTTTGAACCGCCATGGGACGGAGCCGTGGGGCTCCACTCTATCTTCATCTTCGCTTCAGTTAGGGTAATGCAAAGATGAACAGGTTGGTTCCGCCACTGGGCCTTATCTCGGGTGTGCCAACACCACCCAGTCCGCGCCCGGTATTTACCGCAATATACTGCTTTCCATCCACGGCATAGCTTATCGGGTAACCGACTACTTCGGCGCCCAGATTTATTTCCCAGAGTATCTCACCGGTCTCATCGTCGTGGGCCCGAAAGCGGCCGTTAACATCGCCGCCAAATACCAGCCTGCCTCCGGTGGCCACATAGGATACAGTGCCAGCCCGCTGTTCATATAGCCACTCAGTGCGACCAGTCTCGGCATTGATCGCTCTTACGGTGCCCGAGTTTTCCTCACCAGGAGTCAATCGAGCTCTGGCCGCCAGTGAGTAGATGGCCTGCTGGCCGCTGATAATTTCATTCGCGAGTTGATTATCCCTGGGAGTTTCGAAGTCAGCGGTAGCCATCATGTCGGCGCAATTGTTGCGCAGCCCATAATACATGTTATTGGTGAGTGGGCTGTAGGCGCCTGCTTCCCAATCCCTGCCCCCGAGCAAGTGCGGACAGACAAACACAATCTGTTCGTTTTCGCGAAAGATCACTTCCTCGTTTAGTATCACCTCGCCAGTGACGCCGTCAATATTCGTGATAACGTTTTGAAATACGGTAGGGGTTGCCCACAGAAACTCGCCGGTCTCCCGATCCAGTGTGTACACCACGCCGGTCTTGCCGGGAATGCCGGTGATGACCTTGCGAACTTCGCCAGCCTCCAGATTTGGATTTATCCACTCAACTTCGTCTGGATCGGGAGCCACTGCGGTGTCCACCAGCAGGCGCTCAAAAGGATGGTCCAAGTCCCAGTGGTCATTGAGGTGCTGGTAGTACCAGCGTATCTCACCGGTATCAAGCTCCAGTGCCAGAGTACTGTTGTGATAAAGATGATCCTCCTCGACGCCACCTAGAAAGAATTTCGGTGCGGGAGAAGTCACAGAGGTGCCTATGATAATTAGCTTCAGCTCCGGATCGTAGCTTGCAGGCATCCACGACCCCACGTGTTGGCGCTGCTCGTAAGGCACGTCGCCCCAGGTCTCGTAACCCGGCTCTCCAGGGGCTGGAATCAACTGGCGGCGCCACAGCTCGACGCCGGTAAGGGCATCATGGGCGGCGACAAAGCAGGCTTCGGGTCCACCTCCTGGATAAGTAGGTTTCGATCGACAACTGCGACCGGAAATTACCCGACCATCGGCAATAATCGGCCCCGCGCTATGGGTGCCGGTATTGACCTTGTAGTCGAAAACTTGGGTTTCCCAAACGGTTTCGCCGGTTTGGGCATCCAGTGCAAACACGAAGCCGTCATCGCTGGTGTTGATGATCAGATTATCAAATATTGCTACGTTACGGTTGTTGCGGGCATTAAAACCTACATAGTCATAGAGGCCTTCCGGATGGTCACGTCCGTAGTCCCAGATCTGGTCGCCAGTAAGGGCATCGATGGCCTCGATCACATCATTGGCCTGCGGAACGTAGAGCACGCCGTCATAGGCCAGTGGCGTAATTTCTCCAGTACCGGCGGCCAAGCCGCGGGTCCATACCATCCTCAACTGATCCACATTGTCACGGTTGACTTCAGCCAAGGGGCTGTAGCCCCAACTATCAAGAGTACGACGCCACATGAGCCAGTCACTGGGAGCAGGGTCCTGTAACATGGCATCGGTAACCGGTGGAAAGCTGTTGCTACCCTGACCGTAACTGACTGGGCTAAGTAACACTAAGCTTGCCAGCAAGACAGCCAGAGCGGTTTGGACAGTCCGGGAAAAAATACCGGCTGTGGCATGGCGCATGGCGGGGTAAGTAGATGTCATGTTTTTCATGGGCTTGTTCTTCTGACAATTTGATTTACAGGCATTATTATGAACTCAGAAAGAACTGAATTTGAAATGGTAAAACGATTAATTTTTATTATTATTAATCTACTACTTAGTATCTTTTTTGGCACGAAGCGCGAAGTTTACGAATAAGTTTCGACCGTAACATAGTGATTAATTGTAACAGTGAATACATCAATTCATTTTTTAAACCTTTGCTCTCATTTTTAAACCAAAACCTTTCAGTAACGAGCATATTTAGAACTATTTTCAATATGTAAGCATCATAAACTCCATTGATAGAATCTTCTTTTGTTTCCTTATTAAAGTACAAGTAAAGCTACTGATAAAATCGGAGGTATAAATAACTGCTTTATAGTGCTACAAGCCAGTGAGATAAAGCATTATCGACTCCACCTTTAAGCACCACTCTCGAAAATGAATTCCCGCTGAATTGAATTGTGGTAGCACACAAATAATAACCAAATCATTTATTCTAAATTCGAATCTTGATCCCGCCATTAATAACAAACCCGTCTAATGGCGCAAAGATGTCATTAAAAATCGGATTCAGTAATGTACCTGTATATATCTGTTCGTATCTAGTCTGGCGAGTGTCAGTAAAGTTTTCAAAGTTAAGAAAAAATGAGTAATCCTCAGAGTAAACTTTTTCCATCATTAAACCAAAAATCCAATAGTCCCGGCCTGTGGATCCATCATTTAAAGTTTGCTGCCCAAAATAATAAGCCTCTAAACCTATTCGGAAATCATCTTCTCGCTCGTAAACGAATACTGCATTTACTCGATCTTCGGGAATTAAGGTGCTTTCACTAACTCCAACCAACCCATGCTCTTTAACATCAGTGCGGGTATAACCAAGGAACAATTTAAAATCATTCCAAAACCAAGCGGCATTTATTTCTGTTCCTTTAGAATCGAGATAATCCTGCGGCTGAGAGAAAATATACTGACCTTGAGTCATAGCTTCTAACTGCAGCGGATCATTTACTCGAGTATAGAAAACCAATGCATTCAGATTAAGTGACATCCCATTGGCGAAATCAAAAGACTGGTTTATATCAAGATTAAATCCTGCAGATTGCTCGGCATCAAGCCGACCCTCGTCTAGAGGCAAAATATTTAGAAAATGTAGCGCATCAGATTCTTGCGTAAATAAGGTTGGTTCTTTGTATCCGAGACCACCACCGATACGAAGAGTGGAGTCTTCGGAAATATTGTACATTAAGGCTACACGCGGGAGCACAAAGGTGCCATATGCAGAAGTATGGTCTAGCCTTAACCCACTTTCCAACATCCAGCGACTTGATATTGGCATGGTTGATTGAGCGAATATACCCGTCGTATAACCACTAAAATCGTGAGCCAGACCGGGCAATGGATTATCTTGCTCAAAATCTTCAGTCAACAAATTAACACCTAACACCCAGTCAACGTTCTCATTCGTTCCGAGAATATGCATCTCAGAAAAACTCGAAGTTTGAGCTCCAGCAAAACTGAACATTGGAATTTTCAGTTCCCGCTCAAAACGACTCACACTATTGCGCAATACAAATTCTCTTTCCGAACTTAATTGTTTAATGTGCTCAAATTGGGTTGAAATTCGAGTTGTATCACTATCTTCAAAATAAGTTGGGTGTAATCTCCTCCCTTCAATGTGATTTAGATTGCCACCCAATCGATCTTCCGTAATAACACTAAATCCAAATACACTTTCGCTATTGGCACCTTTAAAAAAAAACCTGGGCTTAAATG
>JBJLER010000027.1:0-10971 GCA_045565735.1 Pseudohongiellaceae bacterium | reverse complement strand
ATTGAGGAAATTTTTGTGTCTATTCCTGATTGTATGCAAGGACGCTTATCGATTCCCGCAATCGGTGCGCCACTGTTTATTATTTCAAACCCTGATCTGGTGATCGCCCAATGCAAAGCGGGAGTAGTGGGTTCATTCCCTGCACTTAACGCTCGGCCTGTAGAAGTGCTAGAGAAATGGTTGATCCGGATTAACAAAGAATTGGACGCACACAATCAGGTGAATCCAGACAATCCTGCGGCGCCTTATGCCGTTAATCAGATCGTGCATGGATCGAATGACCGACTCATGCACGACGTTGAACTTTGCGTTAAATATAAAGTACCAGTTGTTATTACATCATTGGGTGCAAGACCGGAAGTATTCGATGCGATTCACTCATATGGTGGTATTTGTTTGCACGACGTCATCAATAATCGCTTTGCTCACAAAGCAATTGAAAAAGGAGCTGATGGTTTGATTTGTGTTGCGGCTGGAGCCGGAGGTCATGCAGGCACATTATCTCCAATGGCTTTCATTCAAGAAGTAAGAGAATGGTTTGATGGACCAATCCTTTTATCTGGTGCTATATCAACTGGAGACGGAATTCTTGCAGCATTAGCGATGGGCGCTGACCTGGCTTATATCGGTTCGGCTTTTATCGCTACCGAAGAAGCGAATGCGGATCCGAAGTATAAACGGGCACTGGTGGATTACGCTGCTGCAGACATTGTCTACACTAATTTGTTTACTGGGGTGCACGGAAACTATTTGAAACCTTCTATCGAGGCTGCTGGATTAGATCCAGATGATTTACCGGAAAGCGACCCTTCAAAAATGCAGTTCGGTTCCGGTGGCAGCAGTAAGTCTAAAGCATGGAAAGACGTTTGGGGCTGTGGGCAAGGAATTAATGCGATTAAGTCAGTAGTTTCAGCCGCTGATCTAGTAGAGCGACTCGGACACGAATATAAGCAAGCACAGCAAAGAGTTTTAGCTGCCTGAGCTCCATTAATTATTTACTCGTTTATTTGTAAGCGCTACAGTGTCTTTAAGCTATTTCATGAAACTAAGAAGAGATTATCGTCATGACATATAAAAGAAATAAGAAATATCTCATTCCCTTACTGATTAGTTTTTTAGTTGTTCCATTTCAGCTTTATGGACAGGATTTCGACAATATCGAAATCACTACAAACCATGTAAAAGGCAATATTTACTACTTGGAAGGTAGTGGTGGAAACATTGGGGTTATAGTCGGTGATGACGGAGTCTTGATCGTAGACGATCAGTTTGCGCCGCTCACTAATAAGATCGAAGCTGCGATTACAGATCTGACCAAGCTTCCAGTTACTTTTGTAGTTAACTCTCACTTTCATTATGACCACACCGATGGCAATGAAAACTTTGGTAGAGCCGGCGCGTTTATTGTGGCACAGGACAATGCCCGTCGACGCATGGAATCAACTCAGGTGTTAGCCAGCGGTCGCGAACAGGAAGCTTATGAAGACGTTGGGCTTCCAAAAATTACTTTCTTTGATTCCATGCGTTTCTATTTCAATGACGAACCCATTGAGCTAATACATACGGGGCCAGGTCATACAGACGGTGATGCTCAAGTTCATTTCCTTGAATCGAATGTGATTCATACCGGCGATATGTTCGTGCGCTATGTACTGCCTTTTATCGATCAGAATAATGGTGGGTCATTGGATGGCATGATTGAGGCCACTGACAAGCTGGCCAGTATTATTAATGATGAAACAATAATTATTCCTGGCCATGGTGAACTGTCTAACCGTGATGACTTGCTTAATTATCGCAATATGTTAGTTACAATTCGAGGTAATTTGACCCGCGCTAAGGTTCAAGGATTAACGCCAGCAGAAATGCTTGGAACTGAACCTGCCGACGGGTGGGCGCCAGCGGGTGATGGAACCAATCAGTGGTTGTTGAGAGCCTACGATGAATACCGTTAATTGATACGATTGATTAAGAAGTGCGAAAGCAGAGTAATGGGGCTATTACTCTGCTTTTTTATTGGAGAAAATTAATGTCAGACCAAGATGAAATTCAAAATACAATTCAAACTTATTTTAACTGCATGTATGAATCCGATGGTGCGAAGGCGCATGAAGCGTTTCATCCTTTGGCTAAAATTACTGGCTACACTCAGGATGGATTACAACAAATGAGTGTTGATGATTTTGCAAAATTTGTTGATTCAAAATCACCTTCCCATAAAGAGAACGGCGACCCAATTGTCCTAGAAACTCTTTCCTTAGAAATTGCCGGAGATACTGCTGTTGCGCGTGTAAGGGATGCTTATATAGGCCTAGTGTTTTTGGACACTCTTTCTTTTCTTAAAGTAAATGGTAAGTGGGTAATTTACAATAAACTGTTTCATGTTGAATCATAGATAATTAAAAGAAGAACAAAGAGCTATGGAAAAACGTTGGAAAATTGCTGGTATAGATTTTGAACACTTCCACATGGGTGATAATTTGCGCATGGCGCACGAGCATCCTGCGGTGGACATCGTTGGTATTTGCGATGATAGCCGCGAAAGAATGGAATGGGGTATTAAAAATTTTAGTATTCCAGAAGAGAGAATCTATTCAGACTTTAAGGCCTGTATGGAACAGACCAAACCAGACATTGTTATTCTGTGTCCAGCAACTGGACGGCATGCAGAAGCTGTCGAAGAAATTGCTCCTTACGGCACCCATATCATTATGGAGAAGCCATTCGCATCGAGTCTCGCTGAAGCAGATCGCATGATTGCAGCAATGAGTGACAATCAGCACCTGGCGATTAATTGGCCCTTAGCCTGGCATCCGTCTCATATAACTGCGAAGAGACTCATCGACGAAGGAACTGTTGGTGAGGTAATAGAAGTACATTATTACGATGGCAATCGTGGGCCCCTATGGCATGTTGCCGACAAAGAAGAAACTACCGCAGAGCTAGTAGAAGCAGGTAAACCCCATAGTTGGTTCTACAAAGCCGAATTGGGTGGTGGGTCATTGTTGGATTATTTAGGTTATGGCACGACGCTAGGAACATGGTTTCACAATGGTAAGGCGCCAATCGATGTAACCGCAATGATGCATGTTCCAACTGGAATAGAAGTGGATGAACATAGTGTCACTGTCGCGCGCTATGAACATGCTCTCTCTAAGTTCGAAACACGCTGGGGTACTTTTTCAGATCCATGGACTAATCAACCCCAACCCAAATGTGGTTTTGTGGTAGTGGGTACTGAAGGCACCGTAGCTAATTATGATTATCAGCCATCAATCAATGTGCAAACTCGAGACAAACCGGAAGGCTTTGAAGTAATAGTTGATACACTTGAGCCGCCTTTTCAGAATCCTGTTCAATATGTCATCCACTCCATTGAAAACGGCTTGCCTATAGAAGGGCCTTTATCACCGACTATCAGTAGAATAGGTCAACAAATCGTTGATACAGCTTTTCAAAGCGCTAAAGAAGGGCGATGTTTAGCACTGATAGAATAAATAGGCAAAGATATAGAAAGATAGAGATAAAACTAATGAATATAAAATTAAAAGTTTCCTCAATTGTGTTGTTGAGTTGCAGCTTCCATGTATCTGCGCAGGACACTCAGCCAGAAATAGAAATTGCGAATCCAAATGCTATGTTTTTGCAACAACAAAGAGTATTGCCACCTGAAGGAGTAATCGAATATGGTGAAACTCTTTACCAGGTAAATTGCCGACTCTGTCATGGTCCGGACTTGAGAGGTGGAGATCAGGGGGGTTCCAATTTATTGCGCTCAGACGTGGTGCTGATAGATATATCCGGAGAATCTATTGGTGAAGTGATCACGAAAGGCCAGGGCAGTATGCCTACTTTCGATAATTTCAGTAATGAAGATATCGCCGCTATTGCTGGATACATTCACTCGATCAAATTCGAATCTGAAGGTCAGGGAAGTACACCGCCGGTCGATTACGATCTCGATATTCTTGTAGGAGACGCCGCAGCGGGAGAACAATACTTCAACCGAGAATGTGCCATCTGTCATTCAGTTACTGGGGATTTAAGCGGAATTGCTACAAGAATTCCTAATGATTACATCATGCAGAATACCTGGGTGGCAGGAGGGAGACGCCAGGCTGGACGTGGTGGAGTGCAAACCACCGTTACTGTAATCACTCAAGGTGGTGAAACAGTTGCGGGTCGTTTACTGCGTTACGATGATTTCTTTGTCAGCCTGCGCACTCAAGATGGTACATACCATAGTTTTTCGCGAAGGGGAGATTCTCCTCGCGTAAACTTGGATGATCCCCTCTATCGGCATCGGGAGCTATGGTCGGAATTAAGTGACAGTGATATTCACGATATAACAGCTTATCTGGAGACAATAAAATGAGATATCTGACCCTTCTTATTGCGCAAATTATTGTTCCCATAACTTTGGTTGCCCAAGATGTAGTTGTTAATCCTGCTGACATAGCTAATGCCCTCGATGGAGACTGGGATACTTATTCGGGTGATTATTCAGGACGACGTTATAGCAGCCTTGATCAAGTACACAAAGAAAATGTCTCAGATTTAACCTTGGCCTGGACTACAGAACTTAACTTCAACGTAAGACGGGGTAACATAGATGGGAGTGGGATCGTTACTCAGATGGGTGGTGAAGGTCGTGGAGACATTGATATTAGAAGTGGCTCTATTAAAGGGTCGATACTCGAAGTCAATGGCGTTCTCTATGTCACTGCACCGGATCACGTTTGGGCGATGGATGCGCGAGACGGTAGTGAAATCTGGCATTACCATTGGGAGACCCGAGGCGGAACACACATCGCCAATCGCGGTGTTGCTATTTGGAATGACTCGGTTATCTTCGAGACACCGGACAATTATTTAGTTTCATTAAATTCCCGCACAGGTGAAGAAAACTGGCATAGCGAAATCGCACCGTTTGAACTGCAATACTTTTCAACCATGGCTCCCATCACTATTCGAGATCGGGTCATCGTTGGTACTGGTAATGACTTGGATCAACCTGGATTTCTTCAGGCATTTGATGCAGAAACAGGCGAACTTATCTGGCGTTTTTATACAGTGCCCATGAGGGAAGATGATCCAGGTATTGAAACCTGGCCGAATCTTGATGCTGCTAGCCACGGTGGAGGCAATGCCTGGGTTCCTGGTGTTTATGATCCAGAAACAGATCTTTATATTTTTGGCACCGGCAATCCGACTCCTGGTTATACCGGTGTCGCTAGAAGAGGAGATAATTTATTTACCTGTTCATTGGTTGCAGTCAATGCGACTACGGGTGAACTGGAATGGTATTTCCAAACTTCTCCTCACGACACCCATGATTGGGATTCAGCTCAAACACCAATTCTTATAGATGGTGTTATCGATGGCCAACCACGTAAATTAGTATCTACCGCTGCGCGCAATGGTTTCTTTTTTACTGTCGATAGAGTTACCGGCGAACACATCGTAACGAAAAAATATTCACGCACAGCCAATTGGGAATCTCACGTAAGAGAAACCGGAGAGCCCGAACCAAATCCTGATAAAGAAGCCCTAATTCCCGGAACATTAGTCTCACCAGTAGAAGGTGGTGTCGCGAACTGGCAACCACCAGCGTTCAATCCGGAATACGGACTTTTTTACACTCAGGAAAATAACGGTTTCAATATGCTCTATCTTTCCGATCCGGACCCACGAGGCTCAATGGGGTTGGGCGGTAAGATTCGAGCGGAAGTAGGTTCAATAGCTAGTGCCTTTCAAGCTATAGACTATCGAACCGGTGAAGCAGTCTGGCGCCATGAATGGCCCGGAGGTGGCGGTGTTAACGCTGGTGTGCTAGCAACAGTAACAGGTCTTGTGTTCACCGGCGACGGAAGAAATAACCTGGTCGCATTCGATGGCAGTGATGGCGATTTATTGTGGCACTCCCGTATCGGAAACATTAGCAATGCTCCCCAAACTTATATGGTGGACGGTAGACAATACTTGTTAGTAGCAGTCCGGGAAAGGTTGTTTGCTTATGTTATGTACTAAGAATGGAAGGAAAGAGCGCTAACATTTACATGGAACAAAAGGCGATCTTTCGAATTAGTAATGTGCTGACAATAGTTTTTTTATTGTCCACTTGTGCGACTAGAGTTACACAAAACGAGTTAGAGCCATTCAATCGTCAGGATGACTACAACTATTTTCTACCCTTGCTGCAAGATGCCTCACTGTATTCAGTATCACTAAATAAGTTTGGTTTTGCATGGCCCACGGATGATCAAAAAGGGGACACAGTTCTACTCGAATTCCAGTTAAGGGAATCGCTGGGAGAAGACCCCGCTATTCGAATCAGCTATGAATCAAATTCTTTTACTCAGTATTTCGAAGAAGGCGGCGAGGGAATTCGCTATCTCGATCTATCTCCCCTAATTGAGGCGGATATTACAGTTGGCGAACGAGTAAGATTTAATTCAGAAGGTGCACTGTGGGAAGCTGGCGATGCAACACTAGCCGTCTTCAATAACGATATAGATCTTGATAATAGAACTCTCGTAATAGCACCACACCCTGACGATGCAGAGATTGCGGCATATGGGATATATCAGGCAACCCGAGCTGATGTAGTAACTATTACTGCTGGTGACGCAGGAGGTTCAAACTTCGCTTTAGTTTGGCCAGATTCTGGAGAACAGTATCGAGCCAAAGGAAGGACTAGAACCCTTGATAGTCTATCGGTTCCGTTACTTGCAGGACTGCGAGCAGATCAGATAAGAAATCTCGGCTACTACGATTCAACTCTACGCCAGTTATACCATCAGCGCCCCAGTAATGTTCCAGTTCCGCTGGCTAAACTAGAAAACCCTGGTTACTTTCGCGAATTTAATTTCGATGAGGAACTGCGCAATCGGGAGTTCATTTCTAATTGGCCGAGTCTGGTAAATGACCTCTATGCAGAACTGGAAAAGGTTGAACCAGAAATTGTCGTAGCTCCACATCCATTTCTTGATCGTCATGGTGATCATCAGTATGCAGCTATTGCATTATTCGAAGCCTTACATAGATGGGACCAAGAAGTAAAAGTCTTGCTATATACCAATCACGCTGAAGGAAACGAAGCATTTCCTCTTGGTCCTAAAGAAGGGATGATGGGACTGCCGGCGTGGAACGAAGACAATCTTAATATTACCGGTGTCTATTCCCATCCGGTAGACATTGAAACGCAACGGCAAAAACTTATCGCCCTAGAATCTATGCACGATTTGCGCCCTTTTGATCCTAGAGATGGTTCTGCTGTCGATCCGGTAAATCCCTTGTTTGACTATTTCAGACGAGGGCCTCGCCCTAACGAAATCTTTATGGTGACAAATCTTTTAGGGGTGCGCGTAATTAGTGGTGAGTTTCTGCGGGTAAATGCACCGTAAAGACTATGGATTGGTATGTGATTTATAAAATAGAACCCTGATACACTTGCGCGAATAAAAAATTCTCAAAAGTAAACTGAGGTCAATGGTGGAGAAGTCAGAATGAATTTCATTAAAAGCCGCCTCGGCATGATGATGTTTCTTCAGTATGCAGTCTGGGGAATCTGGTTGCCGGTTTTGGCTACATACCTGCAATCACCGCTCGTTGAAGGGGGATTAGGATTCACATCTGGGCAGGTTGGATGGATTATCGGTATAGCTGCATCCGCCGGCGCAATCTCGGCTCCCTTTATTGCTGGACAATTTGCAGACCGATATTTCTCTACAGAAAAATTTCTGTCATTACTTCTAGTTTTCGGAGGCATCGTAAAGATTACTCTTTCTTTCCAGGAAACTTTTAATGCCTGGCTAATGCTTTCCATTCTTTACAGCATCTTATACATGCCAACTCTTTCACTAACCAATTCAATGGCATTTGCTCACTTAAATAAACCAGATAGTGAGTGGCCAAGAATTCGCGTTATGGGAACCTTTGGTTGGATTGCTGCCAGTTGGTTGTTTCCAATGATCTGGTTACAAACAAATTTAGAATTTCAGATTTTGCCACCCTTTTTTGTTGGCACCGAAGTGCCTGATGCTACAGCCCGTCTTGCAGATACTTTGAAAGTTTCTGGAACAATTTCTATTTTGTATGCAGGATTTTGTTTTTTACTGCCGAATACTCCTCCTCAAAAAGAAAGCGTGGAAAAGCTAGCATTCAAAAAAGCGTTCAGCCTTTTTTCCAAAAAATCATTTGCTGTATTGGTCGCCGCAAGTTTGCCTATTGCAGTCATCCACCAAATTTATTTCATGCAAACAGGGCCATTCTTTGAGAACCAATTGGGCTTATTGGTCACTTATATCGCACCGGCGATGACGGTGGGACAATTTGCTGAAATTGGAGTAATGGCATTTCTTGGTATTTTCTTGGCGAAGCTTGGTTTCCGCTGGACTATTACCATCGGAGCACTGGCTTATTTTGCGCGATATGCGATATGGGGATTTATTAGCATGCAGGAAGCTGTCGGCCCGTCGGTAGACGCAGCTGGTCAATTTGTCTGGACTGGTTCTCTAATGATTGGCATTTTCAGCCAAATATTACATGGGATCTGTTACGCTTGCTTTTTCGCTTCTGCGTATATGTATGTTGATAGAATTGCCGATGAGGATATACGTAATTCGGCACAGACAGTTTTCGGCATCATAATCTTGGGCCTCGGCCCCATGTTCGCAGGCCCTTTCATGGGATTGCTTGGCAGTGTGTTTGGTGAGGAAGGTGTCGTAACTGATTTCGCAGGTATGTGGTTCACGTTATCAGTAATAGCACTATTTACAGCTGCATTGTTCGCTTTCGCCTTTGAAGATCAAACAGACGTAGATTTAATCGAGGATCCTGCCTAGGGCTAATCAGATAATGGCTTTTGATATCCCTCTAACTGAAAAGGAATTGGAAGAGCTCACGAATAGGAGTGATATTCTGGGTGGGTGGACATTATTCTGCCAGTTAGCAATAACCGCTGCCTGCTTCGTAATAGCCGCGGTTTGGCCTAATCCACTTACGTTTATAGTTGGAACAATTTTGCTTGGGGGGCGGCAAATGGGTTTCTTTGTTCTTACTCATGAGGCCGGCCATAACACACTATTTAAAAGTAAATGGCTAAATGACTTTGTGTATAAATGGTTAACTGCTCCAATGGATTTCTTTAATGGAAAAGCATACATGCGTGAGCACTTGGAGCATCATCGTTCGGTTGGGAATGTTGATGATCCAGACTTAGCTAATTATTATGATTATCCCATTTCCAAAGAGAGGTTAAAGAGAAAACTTAAGCGTGACCTAACGGGACAGACTGGGGTTAGAGATTTAACAAAAAGACTTAAAGGTATTGTCAATCCAAACTTATTAGAAAAAGAAGACCAATATGCATTATTCCGCGGTTTGATATGGCACTTAGCATTGTTTCTCATTCTTACACTATCCGGCTTTCCACACTTAATCCTCATGTGGTTTGGTGCTCTCGTCTTTTGCTACCCGGCCATTGCCAGATTGCGACAAGTTTCAGAACATGGAGCAGTCCCTGATCTTGCCCATGATAATCCTCGCTTCAATACTAGGACGACAATTGTTGGTCCTTTGGCTCGGCTACTGTTAAGCCCTCACGGAGTCAATTATCATGTTGAGCATCATCTTAATCCCGCCATTCCAACCTATCGACTATCTGCGGCACATCGATTATTGAAAGCGCGTGGATACTTTAATGGTATAAAAATTCCTAATGGCTACTCACAAGTCATTAAACAATTAACTCTGGCAAGTTAAGTTGTTGGGAGTCAATACAAGCTACTCACTACTAATAAGAATTAATTTTTCCTGACGACCGTCGATGTAAAAAGTGTTATTGCCGTCGAAGAATGCATCTTCCTCCAGCATGAAACGTACGTCCTGACCACCCCATTCCGGAATACTTACTGTGGAATTCAGTTCAATTGAATGGGCTGTGCTTTCATAAAGGGGATAGTCACCTCTACCAACTGTATCTCCCTGATTGTCCCACATGCCAATAGTTGGACCGGCGCCATGGCCATGGTAACCAATGGGATGTGTGTATATAGAAGGACGAATGTCCTCTTCGATCGCCTGTGCCCGAGCGCTGCGTAGAATTTCATTTCCAGTACGACCGAGCACAAAGTTATCAGTAAGTATGTCTTGCAAACGATTGCTTGTTGCTAGACCTACTCTAATTCCTGCTGGGGCCCGGGATTCTCCAGGCCTCAAGACATAGGCATGTTGTTGGGTGTCAGTGTTGAGTCGAAGATAGGTAATACCAAAGTCAAGATGGAGTAAGTCACCTGGCAATATAACTCCCTGCTGTTCCGTATTAGTGAAAAGATCTATGAACTCGCCTACATCTTCCTGATGTCTTTGAATACTAACGGAAGGATGAAACCAGGTTACTAAACGTAATTCACGAATCCGATCTTCATACCACCACATTACATCTTCTGTTGTTGTTTCTCCTGGTTTAATAACCGCATTAGAAAATCCTTCAGCAATAATGTCGTGTGCAATTTCCACGATTGAAGGATAAATCTCCATTTCTTCTTCGGTGCGCGTTTCCAGCCAGGCTATCGCTAGTTTTTCCGCAGAAACTAATCTGGATTCCTGTTCATCGGTTAAAGCATCAACCAGTCCTTCATATTCACCATGAGTGAGACCGTCCGCGAGGGCGAAATCTGAGGAAACATTAATACCAATAGTTGAAGGATTCTTTTCCGTAATCAGATCTGATAAGGCTCGCCATTGATCTGGTTGTTCATCGGGATTCCATCTTGCTTGAAAGTAGTCGCCAACTGCATAACGAGATACTGCGTAGCCTTTAACGCCTTCGTCGCCTTCATCAGAAAATACCAGTATGGTTCTTCTTCTCGCTGCGTGAGCATCACCCGGTAACATAGTCATTACTACCGGATCTTCGTTGTACTCTCGTGCTACCAATATCCACATATCGATGCTTTCACGACGCAT
>JBJLER010000026.1:0-35294 GCA_045565735.1 Pseudohongiellaceae bacterium | reverse complement strand
TTGGCTTATCAAGATTTCATTCTGAAAGATCTTCCTGAGAATGAATTCCTTGGTGACGATGTTAAAGAAAAGCTAATTTATTATCCGACCGTGACCAGAGAAGACTTCCACACTCAAGGTCGGTTAACAGATTTAATGAATACAGAAAAACTGTTCATGGATATTTACCAGTCAATACCGAATCCAGAACACGACCGCTTTATGATTTGCGGCAGTCCCAGTATGCTAAAAGAAACATGTTGTATTCTCGAGCAGATGGGGTTTGAAGAATCCAGACAAGGTATAAAAGCACACTATGTCATTGAGCGCGCCTTCGTCGAATAGTGTTCTCAGTGAGATTTCCTTTCTTTATAAGTTGATCTTAAAACTGTCTTCGCGGAATATAGGACCGAAGCGCAGAAGTCGCTAACCTTGAGATTTAGCTAGTGATTAGATTAAAGAGAAGAAAGGTTCTCCAATTGAGTAGTACGCTACTTGCCGGCTCTCTATCTTCGCCTGTATTTGCCGCGGTTTCTCTAAAGTATGGTGGACTTCCTATGGGAATCCATGGTGCCTCTTTTCGTGAGTTCGATATTGAAGAGACACTACGCATCATTGTTGAGGAGCTCGGTCTCAACGAAATTGAACTTACATCTTCTCAAATTAGATTGCATGGTGATCCAGAACATGAGCTCGCCACTCTCGGTGAAGTTCGAAGATTACATGCCCAACTACAAACTGCCGGTGTTAAAGCAACTGCTTACGGATTTGTTCCAATGTCAATTGACCTTGAAAAAAACACAAGACTGTTTCAAATGGCTCAAGAATTGGAATTAAAAAATCTCACAGTTATTCCCGAATATGATGCACTGGATCATCTAGAAGAATTAGCAGAACTCTATGACATTCGTCTTGCGATCCATAACAACGCGCCAGGGCGTTTGTATGACTCAATGGAGCAAGTTTACGAGGTGGTCGAGGACAGGGGTAATAATGTCGGAGCATGTATTGATATTGGTAATGTTTTGCGTAGTTACGAAGATCCCGCTGCTGCAATTCGTTATCTTGGAAAAAAAGTATTTGGCATTCATTTAAAGGATGTATCAAGCCGCAGTAATGACAGCGAGGTTATTGGATTGGGAGAAGGCGTATTAGATACTGAAGAGCTGTTCGCTGCATTGCGAGAAACGCAAATGCCGGAAGATATAGCATGTTCACTGGAGTACTTGGGTCAGCCTAGTGAGCCTGTCCCTAGTTTGCTTCGTTCACTTGCACTGGCAGAAGACCTACTAAATTAATTTCGCTCGGAGTAGAACCTCTTCTAGTCTTTTCTCTAATTCAGGAGTCGCTGGCGACATTGGCAACCGATGCTCGTTATTCGGTAACAAGCCCATCCGTTTCATCATGTATTTTATTGGGATGGGGTTAGTATCATAGAACACTGACTGATTTAGTTCGAATAATTGGTGATGAAGTTTTTTGCCTTTTTCCAGATCGTTATCCCAAACTGCCTGGCACATATCTGCAAGAATTTTAGGACGCAAGTTTCCTACTGCATTCATAAGACCAACTGCACCGATTGCCAGTTCCGGAAAACTGAGTTCTTCCAATCCAACAAAGACCTGAAAATTCGGAAACTCTGCCAGGCACTCGGATACGAAACCGAGATCGTTTACTGCATGTTTCATGCCGACAAAGTTTGGCGATTTATCTTTTAGCTCTTTGATGGTGTCGATGGTAATAGATACAGCGGCGCGCCCTGGAATGTGATAAATCATCCAGGGGATATCTACATCTCTAGTTACCTCTAGGTAATAGCCGATAATTCCTCTTTGTGGAGGGCGAATATAATAGGGAGTGACGATTAATAGCGCGTCGGCGCCAGCGCTAACAGCATGATCAGTAAGTGCTTTGGTTTCGAACAAGGATTGCGAGCCAGTTGCCGCCACAATCGGTATTGATTTATTAGCGGTTGCAATGGCCACATCAACCAGTTTGTTTCTTTCTTCTGTAGTAAGCGTCGAAGGTTCCGCGGAAGTGCCATTCACCAATATGCCATGTGAGCCTTCAGCCACATGAAAATTGATTAGCTTCTTGTAGGTGTCCAGATCGATTTCCCCATTTTTAAATGGAGTAATCACTGGAGGGATAGATCCTTTTATTTCGCTATTCATTTTCTAAACTTTGATTGAGGTAAATGAGTCGTTTTAGCAACTCGTCCAGTTCTTTTTTGCCTATGGTTTTTTCGATTGATCGATAAATCTTTTCCGATTCAGGAACGACTTGTCGATATTTTTTTCTGCCTTTGGCGGTGAGATTGATTAGTACCTTACGTTGATCTTGTTTATAAGTCGCTCGCTTTATCAAACCATCTTCTTCTAGGTTCTTTAATATACGAGTAAGGCTAGGTGGAAGAATCATGCTCTGCTGGGAGAGCTCAAAAGCCTCGACGTTTTCTTGGCTTGCAAGAACTCGAATTACGCGCCATTGCTGATCGGTTATACCGAATGATCTGAGCATTGGTCGAAACAATGACATTGCTGATTCTCTTGCATGTAAAAGCTGCATCGGGAGACTGCGATTAATGTTTCTTAGTTTTGCCATTGCTAATAATCGAAACTAGACCTCTTCATCTCTGATTGAATTGTTAAGGATGCCTATTCCTGGAACTTCCACTTCCACGACATCTCCCTCTCTCAAATACTTTGGGGGATCAAAGCGAGCGCCTGCGCCATTGGGTGTTCCGGTAGCAATAATGTCTCCGGGTTTTAATCGGTAAAATGTAGATAAATAGGAAATAAGAAAACGAAAAGGAAACATCAAGTTGTCAGTAAAATCGTTTTGACGTTCTTCGCCATTTACACGAGTAATAACTTGCAGTTGGCCCATCGGATCTAATTCGTCAGGCGTTACCATCCAGGGGCCAAGTGAACCAGATCTTTCAAAGTTTTTTCCCTGAGTCACATTAAACTTTGCATGTCTTAAGTAATCTCTCACCGAACCCTCATTCATGATTGTCATACCTGCGATGTAATTGTGCGCCTCAGTTTCAGGAATTCGCCTTCCTTCTTTTCCTATGACTAAAACAATTTCGCCTTCGTAATCCAATTGATCTGATTCCGGGGGATTCATAATATCTTGTTTATGTCCCACCAGAGACTCCCGGTTACGCATAAACACACTGGGATATTTTGGAAGATCACTGCCGTCTTTATATTCTGCATTACGATTTGCATAGTTAACTCCTATGCAAATAATCTTCTCCGGATTTGGGATGGTAGGAACCAGCTCAACGTCTTCAAGGGAAAGGTCGGCATCACTACTTTGTACAAGCTCTGTCAATTCGTTTAGCCGATCATTTCGAATGACATCTCTTAAGTCTGATAAATCCGAAGAACGTTTACTCAGATTAACAATGGCAGGCTGTTCGCCACTTTCATTTATGCCGCCGAAGGAGTCTTGCCCATCATGTTTAAAACTAAGAAATTTCATAGCGCTTTGCCAGGAGTTTTAACACTCTTGGGCCAATAGGAGATATGTTGATTTATTTAATATATTAAGTAATATTAAAAACCAATTCCAGCCTTTTAGGTTTATTCTCTATGCCTCATCAAATTGTGGAAGTCTCTCCCAATATTGAGAAAATGCTCGATCTGGACGGTCTAGTTCAGGCCTTACACCAATGTGCCGCCAAACAGGAAGCACTTGCCCTTGGTGGCATTCGGACCCGTGTGTATACAGCATCACACACAGTGATCGCCGATGAATCTGGGGGCTTTGGCTTTATCGCCGCTTACCTGAGAATAGCGCAGGGGCGTTCAGTGGACGTACGCAAGCAAATGGGTCAGGAACTCATGAACTGTCTTTGTGACTATGTCGACGAACAATTAGGTAATGCTCCACTTGCACTTTCCTATGAAATACAAGAGATAGAATCAGACATGCGCTGGAATCGAAATAAAGTACCTGAGTTTATGAATGAAAGAGGAAGTTCTTCATGAGCCAGGAACAACTCAATGAAAACTTAGAAAAATTATCTCCACTGCTTGCAGAGTTTTCACAGAAACCTATTCGACATTGCATTAGTGGTCAATGGGTAGCTTCAAGTAACGGTGAAACCTTTCGCAATAATTCTCCTATTGACGATTCTGATATCGGAGAAGTTGCAGCAGGTAGTGCGGAAGATATTGACGCTGCTTGCAACGCCGCAGCGGAAGCCTTCGATGATTGGGCTGTGATGCCGGGAAAGCAAAGAAGAGAGCTGCTTCATGCTATTGCCGATGCAATTGTTGCCAATGCGGAAGCCATTGCCCTTGTGGAAAGTTGGGACACTGGTCAACCGTTGCGATTTATGAGTAAAGCCGCAATTCGCGGTGCCGAAAACTATCGTTTCTTCGCCGATCTGGTGCTAAATGCTCGCGATGGTCTTTCTTTGCCAGCGCAGCAGCACATGAACTATAGCTTGCGCCAGCCAATTGGCCCGGTTGGGATTATCACTCCCTGGAATACTCCATTCATGCTATCAACCTGGAAGATCGCTCCAGCGTTAGCTGCGGGTTGTACAATAGTGCATAAACCGGCGGAATGGTCACCTTGTACAGCGGCCATGTTAGTGAAGATCATGCATGAGGCAGGGTTACCAGCAGGAGTTGTAAACACAGTACAGGGTGCTGGTGAAACTGCAGGTAAACCATTAACAGAGCACAAAACCATTAAAGCCATCGCATTTGTCGGCGAATCGCGAACCGGCAGTGAGATTATGAAACAGGGGGCTGATAGTTTAAAGCGTGTTCATTTCGAACTTGGCGGTAAGAACCCTGTTATCGTTTTCGATGATGCAGATTTGGATCGTGCCTTAGATGCAGTTGTATTTATGATTTACAGCCTTAATGGCGAACGCTGCACATCTTCCAGTCGTTTGCTTATTCAAAAATCTATTTCTGCGGAATTTGTTGAAAAAGTTAAGGCGCGAGTAGCGGTATTAAATGTTGGTCATCCATTGAATCCTGCTACGGAAGTAGGCCCTCTTATCCATGAACAGCACCGCGAAAAAGTTGCTTCTTATTTTGATATTGCAAAAGAAGATGGTGCGACGATTGCCATCGGCGGCAACAAGAGTGATGTGGACGGAAAAGGATGCTACGTAGAGCCAACACTTTTTACGAATGCAAGTAACTCGATGCGTATAGCACAGGAAGAAATTTTCGGTCCGGTTCTTACCGTGATTGAATTCGAGGATGAGGCAGAAGCTGTTGAGATCGCAAATGGTGTGCGCTATGGCCTGGCAGCCTATATATGGACTGGTGATTCCGGACGTAGCATTCGATTGGGGCGAGATTTAGACGTGGGCATGATCTGGGTTAACTCCGAAAACAATCGACACTTGCCCTCGCCGTTTGGTGGAATGAAAGCTAGCGGTATCGGACGTGATGGTGGCGATTACAGTTTCGATTTTTATATGGAAACGAAAAATGTTTGTATTGCTACCAATGACCACGCAATACCACAACTTGCCAAGAGTTAACTAATGAGTCTTTATCAGGTTCAAAAATTCCTCTATAACTTGAATCGTGATGAACAGATGCAGCAAGTCTTTGCTGATAACAAGAATAAAGTCTTGGCCAACTACGATTTAACCGAAGAAGAACACGCCGCCTTAGAGTACGGCGACATAGGTTTGCTTTATGTATTGGGAGTAAATGGTCAAATCCTCATGCACTACGCTGCTTATTTGCAGATTGAGTGGTTCGATTATCTGCAGGCTATGCGTGATGGTGTTGATAAACACGGTCCAGTGCGTGCTGGTATTTATGCAATGACAGGAGGAGGCAAGCTATTCGCTCGGACTCCCCGCTCAGGTAAAGGAGAAAGCTTTCAATGAGTCTGGTCTATGCAGGTATTCTTAGTCATGCGCCCGGTATTACTGGGCGAGCGCATCTGGTTGATAATGAACCTGTTCGCGATGCTTTTTATGCCAGCCTTGAAAAGCAAAGACTGGAAATTGAAGCTACCGGTGCAGAAGCATTAATCGTTATTGCAGCAGAGCACTTTGCCAATTTCTTCATGGACAATATGCCAGCCTATTGCTTGGGCATTGGCGATAAACACAAAGGACCGATCGAAGATAGTGAGTGGCTGAAAATTGCTAAAACAGAAATCCCTGGTGCGCCTGATTTGGCAACACGATTAGTGAATTCAGTAATGCAAACTGTTGATGTTGCCTATTCTGAAGAATGGCAATGTGATCATGGCATCATGGTGCCGTTAAATTTCCTTACACCTGGTTACGACTTACCGGTTATTCCCGTTAACATTAATTGCCAGGGTCCGCCCTTAACGCCTTTGTCTCGAGTTTGGCAATTTGGCGAAGCATTGCGCAAAGCCTGTGACGAAGAAGCAGAAAAAATTGCTATCGTCGGCACTGGAGGAATATCTCATTGGCCAGCAACTCCTGATTCCGGCAAAATTAATGAAACCTGGGATAGATCTTTCCTAGACCAACTAATGCAGCAAGACAAAGATAAGTTACTGTCCTATGTAGACGAAGAAGTATATGCCCAAGCAGGACAGGGTGGATTCGAAATAAGAACTTTAATTGCTGCTGCTGCAGCTGCAAAAGGAAAAGGCGATTTGCAATTCTATACAGCAAAGCTCCCAATTTTTGCAGTTGGATGCACAGTAGCTCGCTTTGATATTTCAGCTTAGAGGTATTGGCGATGAGTGATCAGTCAAATCCTTTTCTTTACAACTGTTGGTACGCCGCAGCTTGGACTCATGAAGTTGAAGATGGTGCCAAGTTAGACAGAGTGTACCTGGAGAAGCCGATAGTTATTTATCGGGGAGAAAGCGGAAAACCAATTGCATTAGACAATCGTTGCTGTCATCGTGGAGCTCCTCTAAGCTTGGGAAGAATAGAAGGCGACTGCATTCGTTGTATGTATCACGGCATGAAATACGATGTTGATGGAGTCGTAATAGAAATTCCTGGCCAGGATTTCATCGGCCCAAATCATCGTGTGCAAAGTTATCCTATCGCAGAGAAAGGTAATTTGTTGTGGATCTGGATGGGAGATCCTGAGCTTGCTAATCCCGATGACATTCATGACTATTCGCCCCTTTCTGACAGTGCCTGGCGGGGTTTCGAGAAAGAAGCCTATTTGCACTACGATGCAAACTGGATGTTGATCGTCGATAACCTTGCTGATTTTTCTCATCTGGCATTTGTGCATACTGACACATTAGGTGGTTCAGAGGATTACGCATTCGTTACTAATCCAGAAGTGGAAAAACTCGAACACGGATTTAACTTGGTTCGCTGGAGTAAAGGAGACGCGCCTGCTCCTTACCACGCCAAGATTAATCCTGATGCTCCAGAAACAATAGATCGATGCAATAGTGTGCAGATGTTAGTACCAGGTGTCTTTTTCATGTCGACTATCATGGCTCCAGAGGGTTGGGATCCGAACAGTGGTGACTATAAGGACGTAAAGCAATACCGTAATTGTCAGTTTATGACTCCAGAAACAAAAACTACCACGCACTTTTTCTGGAACTATTTGCACGACTACAGAACTGATGATCCTTCTATCTCTAAATCTCTGCAAGCAAGCCTTTTAGAAGGGTTCATAGAAGATAAGGAAATAATCGAAGCGCAACAAAAGATGTTGGAATACGAAACTGAGTTTAAGCCAACAGGCTTGCAAGGCGATGAAGCACTGATGCATTTTCGTAAACTTTACAGCGCGCTGATAAAAGAAGAACGAGACAAATACGATTTTCATACTCGCCCCCAGGGCAACCCACTTATTTAGAGTTTAATTATGCAGCGACAATGGATTTACACAGGAGCTATTCTATTCCTCTTCTTTCTGCTTGTTTTTGGAGTTCCCCTTTTTCCTGAATTCATGGCAACTGATATTGTGGGCCCAATGAATATAGGCATGCTAATTTTTCTTTTGTTGCATATTCTTACTCCCTTGTTGGCCTTTCGCTATTTGAAACAGTTGCAGGGAGAGAAGCAGTAATGGGTATATTTCTTTTCTTTGTAATTATTGTCGGAACCGTTGCGTTAACTTTTGTTGCGCAAAAACGCACTTCTAGCGCAGCTGATTTTTTTGTCGCCGATGGCAAGATTGGTGGAGTGTCTAACGGCTTTGCCATTGCCGGTGACTTTATGTCGGCTGCGACCTTGCTGGGAATTACTGCAATTATATTTGGTGCTGGCTATGATGCAGTAATCTACCTTGGAGCACCGCTTGGAGCCTTTTCCATAATCATTTACTTAATGACCGATAAATTAAAGGCATTAGGTAAGTACAGTTTTACCGACATAATCTGCAGTCGTTTAAAAGAGAAACCGATACGAATACTTGCAGCCACTACTACTCTCAGCTTCTCCTTAATGTATCTCATGGCGCAGATTGTTGGCGCCGGAGCATTAATCGAAGTGTTGTTTGGTATATCCTATTTGTGGGCAGTAGTTATCGTAACTGCACTAATGGTTATTTACGTCGCCATCGGTGGTATGTTCGCCACGACCTGGGTTCAGATCTTCAAAGCAATCCTGCTACTTGCAGGTGTTTCTGTATTAGCTTTGTTAACTCTTTCGACATTTAATTTTAGTTTCGCAGAAATGTATAACGCCGCCCATGCAAATCATGGCACCGACGGTTTATTAACTCGGGGCGGTGGTCTGGGACTTTCAACTCTATCTGCAGTGTCATTAGGTGTTGGGCTTTGTCTAGGTTTGGCAGGATCACCACATCTGCTGATGCGTTTCTTCACAGTAAAAGACAAGGCAGCAGCAAGAGTTTCAGCCGGAGTAGCTCTTGGTGCTATTAGCTATGTGAACTTGCTTATCTTCTTTGTAATAGGTGTTGGAGCGGTTGCCCTAGTAAAAGGTAACGGCGCCTATTTAGATGCAAGCGGTAGCGTCATTGGTGGCAATAACATGGTCTCGATACATCTTGCCGACGCCGTGGGTGGCGAAGTTTTCTTGGGTATTATCGCGGCCGTAGCATTCGCTACTATTTTGGCGGTTGTTGCTGGATTAATGCTGGCTTCCGTTACCGCACTTACTCATGATCTTTACTCTAATGTGATTAAAACAGGTGAGCTCGATCAGGACCGACAGATACGCTTATCGAAATACGCAGCCGTCGGACTCGGTATAATTGTCGCAATCTTAGGTATCGCCTTTGAGCGACAGAATATCGCCTATCTAGTTAGCTTAACTCTTGCTATTGGCGCATCAACTAATTTCCCTTTGTTAATTCTCAGCATGTATTGGAAAGGATTAACCACTAAAGGCGCAGTTGCAGGAGGGATAGTTGGTTTAGTGACGGCCATCATGCTCATGGTATTGGGGCCAGCAGTCTGGGTAGATGTCTTTGGCAATAATCAACCGATATTTCCTCAAGCTTATCCGGCTCTCTATTCTGTCACCCTTGCCTTTATTACGATGTGGGCTGTTTCTGTTATGGATAGCTCGGAGCAAGGGGTACAGGACAGAAACAATTTCCAAGTGATGGTAGATAGTTAGTCGACAGTAAAGACATCCAGGTCGTTTGCAAGCACTACGTCACCATCGTAAAGCGCCTGGATCTCATTAAGCACTGTAGATTCTTTGGTGCCATAGAACAAACCGTGATAAAGCACTAACTTTTTCGGTTGAGCAATTGCTGCAAGTCGAGCAAGTTCATCCGAAGTAGTGTGTACACTATTGTGATAACGCTGAAATCCTGGCGAGTTTTGTTCTAATCCCTGTCGACTAATCACTTCGTGAAAAAGTAAATCGACCCCCTGTGCTTTTTCAGCTATCACTTCACTGTAGGCGGTATCACCACTAATCACAATCGATAGATCATCCGTTGTTACTTTAAAACCATAAGCTGGATCGATATCTCCATGATTAACGATGAACGCCTCAATACTTAAATCATCCTGTTGCAACAATATGCCAGGTTCAATAGTTTGATGATCGATTCGGAAACCATCTGGATTGGCAACAGGCTGAATGCCGTTAATTCGAAATTCCGCATCCGCCGCAATTATTTCGTCAAGCC
The DNA here is from genome assembly GCA_045565735.1 of Pseudohongiellaceae bacterium. Lineage (GTDB taxonomy): Bacteria > Pseudomonadota > Gammaproteobacteria > Pseudomonadales > Pseudohongiellaceae > UBA9145. The sequence continues at coordinate 25,251 of JBJLER010000026.1, read as the reverse complement.
CATTTACTATCCGGTCAATTCCAGTTGGTCCCCAGGCTCGAAGACCAGCCTGGCGTCGCCACCAAAGTGTGTGAGCAAGCTCTGATAAATCCATGGTGTGATCGACATGGAGATGAGAAAGAAATACGCAACAAATCTGTGAGGGATAGAGAGAAGGAATATCATGTTTATAACGGGCGATAGTTGCTTGGCGAATAGCTCCTGCTCCCACATCGAATAGATAGCTTTCACCTTTATGGACGACTGCAATGCTGCTGCCCGCTCGAAACGCATCTGGAATTGGAGTGCCAGTACCCAACACAACCACTTGGGTTGGTGTCGCTATTTCTGCCTCGCTTGGTGCCTCCCGCGTCTCTACTTGAGCGCTAGGTATTATAAATTCGAATTCTGAATCGGTTTGAATTCGCACCCGACAACCAACAACCAAAGATGCTGCTAAGAGAGAGATGCAGAAGTTTTGTAGAACTCTCTTCATTATTATCCGGATTGACTACTAAGTTGCCGCCAAGAATAACGCGCGAATTATTAAAAGCAAAAAAAAGAGGATGCATTGCATCCTCTTTTTTGAAAAAGCATTGCTTAGTTCTTAAAAAATCGCAACTAAGCAGCCTTTAGAATCGGGAATATCATCCATGTTGACTGTCCCTCCGGCCAAAATAGTATTAAGAGCATCTTTTAAGTACCACTCGCTAGCATTGTTGCGCTGAGTCTCGTATCCAAGCTGATCGTTAATTGGACCGCGGTACAGCACGTCCAATGTTTCAGTATCCACTACAAAAGCTTCAGCAGTTCTTTCAACACCAAGAGCTTTGGCTAGCTGCTGACCTTCATCCTTAATGATCGGAAAATCGATTCCGAATTCGTCTGCTTCTTTTGCTATGCGTGGAAGGTTATCCTGGATGTTGGAATTAAACATGGCAAATGCAATATTTTTGCCGCTGTATTCATCACGCACTTCACGATAATTGGGAAGTGCGATACGTGCGATGGGGCAGCCCACACCCTGAACATAGAAAACCGCAAGGTCGTAATCGCTGTAGCTTTCCATGGTGTGTATTTCACCTAAGTGATCGGTGAGTTCAAATTCTGGCATTGATCGCAACCAATCGTCATTGGCAACGACAGCAATTGCGGAAATAGTTAAGGCGCTGGAAATAAAAAATTTGCTCAGCAATTTCATCATTCGGTTCCTTTAATACTCTTCTTTCAATATGTTTCAAAATCTCCGCGCCCTGGGCAAAAGCACGTAAAAACCAATGGGCCCAAGTTTAACGGATATCTGTGTATCCCCTCAAAGTCTGCGTATCTTGATTAAGATCAAGCGCGGAATCAATGCGACAAATCAGCACAGACCCTGCGTGCGCTTAAATAGTAGCAATTTAACTAGGGTCACTGACAGGAATAGATCGTCTCTGTTACAGAAAATTGCAGCAAAAAACAGATACTAATTTGTTAAATTAAAAATCTCTACAAATCAAATAAATACAGTAAGTTAAGAACGTCGCGGTGAATTACCAAAATCTGGTAACTGGAGCTGTCATGAGAGAATTCGATAATGTCGGACTTTGGGCAGAATTATTGAGACCCGGGCATAACAGGAGTAAGCTAGATGAGAAAAAAATGAGTCTGCTTTTCAAAAGAACTCGGAGAAATATCATGAAAAAAACCATCGCCCTACTAACAATAATTCTCATTGCTACGAATACCTTTGGGCAAGATTGGGACATGCCACGCACCCCTGATGGACAACCGGATATGCAGGGAATCTGGTCAAATGCTTCTCAAACACCATTGGTAAGGCCAGAAATTTTTGGCACTAAGGGATTCTTAACCGAGGAAGAAGCGCAGGAGCAAATGCAAGTCTGGAGTGATCGTTACAATGAATTGGGGCAACCAATTGATGGAGATCGTGCACCACCAACCGACGGTAACTCAAACTTTGGTTACAACAGTTTTTGGTGGGATCCACGAACGCAGACTATAGAAATCAATGGAGAATATCGAACTTCAATAATCATCGACCCCCCTGATGGACAGATTCCCTACGTAGGCGGTGAAAATCCTGGAAACGATTTGCGCTCACAGTGGCGCGCGCGACCCGACGTTGGAGATTATCACGGACACGAGGTAAGGCCCTTGGCAGAGCGCTGTCTTTTAACTTTTGGCTCCGGCTCTGGCCCACCAATGCTGCCGATCTTGTATAACAACAATTATCAGATTGTTCAGACTCCTGATTATGTAATGATCTTGGTAGAAATGGTGCATGATGCGCGCATCATTCCCTTGAATCAGGAACACAATTCTAATGATTTAGAGAAATGGATGGGCGACTCTATCGGTTATTGGGATGGAGATACACTCGTTGTACTAACTAGAAATTTTCATCCACAACAATCATTCCGCGGATCCTCAGATCAAATGATTATTACGGAAAGATTCGATCTACTTAGCGAAGACAAAATAAAGTATGCCTTTACTATTGAGGATCCACAGACTTTCTCGCGACCTTGGACTGGCGAAGTGGCGATGGGCCGCAAACCGGCCGGTGAGGTAATTTACGAATACGCCTGTCACGAAGGAAACTATGCTTTTTCCGGCATAATGGGTGGAGCTCGTCGATTAGAAATTGATGCTGCATCTAATTAGTATTCGCGGTGCATAGCCGATAAGGAAAACCAGACTGGGCTGGTTTTCCTTTCTCATATTTTTCCATCTTGCTATTTAAAGCACTGAACTGGCAATCGTAAAGTGCTGTTGAATTGGATATAGTGGTTTTTCTGTAATCTCTGTGTAAAACGTAATTTATAGACATGCCTTCTCCTGCAGCCAAACTTTATAGTGATATCGTGTTTGGCAAACCAGCCCTGGTTATTTCAGTACTACTTTTACTAGTCGCGTTTTTCGCCTGGCATGCGCAAAACTTCCGCTTGGACGCATCGGCCGATTCGTTGTTATTAGAGAACGATCCTGATCTCGAGTTTTCACGAGAAGTTAACAATCGCTATGGTCTGGGTGATTCCGTCATTGTTGCCTATACCCCGGATGGAGATTTATTTGATCGAGAAACTTTAAGGCGTATTGAAGCACTGCGAGATGATCTCTTAGAAATCGATCGAGTATTCGGTGTCGATTCGATTCTCAATGTTCCTGTATTTGGTAACACACCACTTACTGCAATTTCCGAAGACTACTTAACCATAATGGATGAAGAGCAAGACTTGGAACTGGCTCGTCAGGAGATCATGGAGAGCCCAGTCTTTTCAAACGCTCTCTTGAGCCCCGATGGCACCACAGCCGGATTATTAGTTGGATTCGAGATCGATGAAGTGTCTCGTGGACTATTACAACGGCGAACAGAACTTCGCAATATTCAAAGCAGTAGAGAAATAACTCCAGAACAAGCGCAAGAACTGATCGAAGTGGAAGCAGAGTACGCAGATTACAGCGGAGTGGTAGCTGATCGTCAGCATGAAATGATCAGCAACATAAGAGCAGTTTTAGACAACCACCGCGATGGCGCACAAATATATCTCGGTGGTGCCCCGATGATTGCTGATGATTTGGTTACCTTTGTGCAAGGGGATTTACGCACATTTAGCAGTGTGGTGGTGCTTTTAATCGTCGTTGCCCTTGGACTCATATTCAGAAAAGTGAGATGGGTAGCAATGCCTTTAGCCTGTTGTGCCGTAGCAGGCACGATCATGGTCGGTGTTCTTGGACTAATGGATTGGCGCGTGACCGTAGTTTCGTCAAATTTTATTTCACTGCTCTTGATAATAACAATTTCTTTAACAGTACACTTAATGGTGCGTTATCGACAATTGCGTGCAACTCGTCACTACAGCAATCATGACAAGTTACTGCGTCATGCGGTGCACAGTATGTTCCGTCCGTGCTTATACACAGCATTAACTACAGCAGTTGCCTTCGGTTCTCTTATCGTGAGCGGCATTCTTCCAATTATTACTTTTGGTTGGATGATGATGATGGGAGTGGCTACCGCCTTGATAGTTGCCTTCACGTTATTTCCAGCAGTAATGACTACCCTAAAGGCAGATACCACACAAGTTTCGCCTAATTTGAGGCTTAATTTAACTGCTACTCTAGCTACGCTGACGGACAAACTAAAAGGCAATGTCTTAATTATTTACGGATTGATTTTAGTTCTAAGCGTTATCGGATTAACACGCTTGCGTGTTGAAAACAGTTTCATCGACTATTTCCGTGAGAGTACGGAGATCTACCAGGGTATGGTGCTGTTCGATGAGAAATTAGGGGGCACGCTTTCTTTTGATGTGGTTGTAGATTTACCTGAAGAAGAAACTTTTGACGATGGCTTCGGAGATTTCGATAACGGGTTTGGTGACTTTGACGATGGTTTCGGTGACAGTTCTGATGACGATGCTTACTGGTTCACTGCACCGAAGATGGATCAAGTTAAAGCCATTCATGAATATCTTGATGCGGATCACCAAACTGGGAAAGTACTTTCCTTCGGTGCAGTCATTCAGTTAGCAGAAAAACTCAACGCCAATGAACCTATCGATGGATTGCTTTGGGCGCTGCTTTATAGCCGTATACCGGAAGCACTTAAAGATACGGTTCTGAATCCATTCGTCTCTATCGAAGATAACCAACTTCGTTTTAATGTGCGTGTTATTGAATCGGCAGACGACTTAAACAGGAACGAACTGCTGCAAAGAATCGAGGCGGGAGTAGAAGAAGAATTTGGTTTAGCGGATGAACAAGTAAGACTTACTGGCATTCTGGTGATGTATAACAACGTGCTGCAGAGTTTGTTTCAATCGCAGATCTTAACTCTCGGTGTTGTGATGCTTGCCATCATGCTGATGTTTCTGACTCTTTTCCGATCTTTGTATATCGCGATGATTTGCATTATTCCGAATGCCATCGCTGCTGCTTTGGTTTTAGGCATCATGGGTTGGCTGGATATTCCGCTGGATATTATGACTATAACCATCGCCGCAATCTCAGTCGGTATTGGTGTTGATAACACCATTCACTACATGCATCGATTTAGACGAGAGTTTCCCCGCTTCGGCAACTATAGAGAAACCATGTTCTTCTGTCACAATAGCATTGGGCGCGCGATGTACTTCACTTCCATGACCATCGTTGCCGGATTTTCCATACTAGCCCTATCGAATTTCATTCCAACCATTGTTTTTGGCTTGTTAACCAGCTTTGCAATGTTAGTGGCCTTAGCAGGTTCGCTGACTTTACTGCCTCAGCTGTTAATAACCTTTAAGCCATTGGGGCCAGAAACCCACTAAGCTTGCTTCCCTTTACTCGAGTGTTTTATGCTGCGTTCGCATTTGTTGAATCTATAAGAGCTTATCTATGAAGTCGTCAAAACTGTTTATTCTGTTAGCGGTATTAGCATTGCTTGTCGCCTGTGGTGGGGAATCTGATTCGCCCGCCGAGCCCACGGTTGTACAAGCTTTTATGGCGGATCCCGATGCTGTCGCCAGAGGCGGAGCGCTCTTTGCGGGCACCTGTGCTGGCTATTGTCACAGCCGCCTACCGGGAAATTCAGATGCCGTATTTCTATTCGATTGTGAATGGATCCATGGAGGCAGCGATCAGGAAATTTTCGACACTGTAACAGTCGGTGTACCCAATACGCGCATGGTTGGATTCGGTTCAAACTTTCCGGAAGGTGACGATGACTTATGGAAGATCATTGCGTTTCTTCGCATCAACCAGCAGGCCTGTTCATAGAATTGGTAAATAGTAGGAATATCATGTCAACTATATCGTTAGAGCAAGCAAACAAGGAAGACAAAGGATCCGGTCGTTCAGGGTTTATCGATGAAAAGCTTTTTAAGTCCAGATCACTTACGCTATTTGGAGAAATTAATGACAGGATTGCTCGTTCAGTAACAGAACGATTATTGGCGCTTGCTGCTGAGGGTGATGACCCAATCTATTTTTACATCAGCTCCCCTGGCGGTCATGTTGAATCTGGAGACGTGGTTTATGACATGGTCAAGTTCATCAAACCGACAGTAATAATTATTGGCACCGGCTGGGTTGCTAGTGCTGCAACTACTATCTACCTAGCTGCCGAAAAAGAAAATCGTTTTGCACTTCCTAACACTCGTTTCTTAATTCACCAACCATTGGGTGGCTCCCGTGGTGACGCAACTGATATCGCCATTCAAGCGGAACAGATAGTCAAAACAAAAGCACGTATTAATCAACTTATCGCTGATGAAACGGGACAGGATCTCGAGCGTGTCGCGAAAGATACTGATCGGGATTATTGGATGAGCGTTGAAGAAGCCATTGACTACGGCATCGTTAATAAAGTCGTAAGCTCAATAGCGGATATTTAGTTTGCTGAAATTTTCTTAAAGGTCGCTTGCTGATTTTTCGCCAGCGCACACACAACCATAAAGTCTGGGACGCAAGTCGCTGCAAAGGCGATGGCAGTTTCTTCGTCAACTAATTCTGCCTGAATAATTCCAGTTACACCGGCGTATTCAACTTCGACTCTGGCGATATTGCCTTCTATTGTTCCATCTTTGCTGGTCCAGATAAAACCCATTGATTCGACTTGATGGACTTTCATTAACCCATCCTCTACTTCCACACGAATTTCGAAGATAGTGCCATCCCCAATCCAGTGTCCATTCCATACAGCATAGTTCAGTTCCTGCGCAAAAAGATTGTTTGAAACAATCAGGAAACAACTGAGTAAGAAGATTCTGAAATTAGTTAATCGCAAGACCGACTCCAAATAATTGCCCGTGGCTAACATAAATGATGAAGTAAAGAATTGAACCGGCGACGACTGCTATCAAATCTTGCCACAACCAACTTAGTTCAGGTTCACTAGTTGGCGCTGCCTTGCCGCGCAATGTTACAAATTTCAGGCCGGCCCAGAGAGTAAAACTTCCAAAGAGAAGTATCGATGCCAGGTCTCCATTTGCCCAGAGATGGGCAACTCCCCAAATTATAACTCCCAACAACATGGGGTTTCCCAGTTGCCAGCGCAAAAAGGACATGGAAATGTTGCCAGCCACTGCCAGGATGAATACAGGAATCATGAATATGGATGAGAGGTAACGCAGTTCGAATAGTGGTTCCCAAATCATCACGAAAGGAGCAATAGACTTTCCCCAGATAATCAATCCCAGTGCAAAAAAGGAGAGCAGGGAATGTATTCCCATATAGGGACCAATCCCCAAAAGGTCATTCCTTAGCCTATCTCGTAAGCCAAATTCCCGCAGAAGATGGGGCAAGATGAAGAGGATCAAGCCAAGGCTAAGAACCAACACGAAGGGATTTTCTCACAAGCAGGAAAAGCGCCAGTTTAGCATGTTCTATCCAGCAATTATGTTTGCTACCTTGACTGGCAATCGCTCGCTTTAACAAACGCCTGGATTAAGTGCAAAAAGAGCGCCGAAGCGCTCTTTTTGTTCCGTTAAAAGGCTAATTATCAAACTTGTGCAACCGGATTCGAACGCGAGAAATCGTGATTCTTAATTGGAAGTTCTCGTACTCTTTGTCCGGTAAGAATGTAGATAGCATTGGTAATTGCTGCGGCAACCGGTGGTGTAGCAGGTTCACCTAATCCGCCTAAAGTTTCTCCCGACTCAACGATGTGTACTTCAATTTCAGGTGAAGTCGCCATTCTTACCATTTCATAATCAGGGAAGTTGCCTTGAGCTACTCTTCCGTTCTCAATTGTGATTTCACCGTACATTGCTGCAGTTAAACCGAAAATAATGCCGCTTTCGATTTGCGCTTCCACAGTATCCGGGTTTACCGCCCAACCACAATCCACGGCACAGGTTACCTTGTGCACAATAGGCTGATTTTCCTCACCCATTGAAACCTCTGCGACTTCAGCAACAAAACTGCCGAAGCTTTCCTGTACAGCGATACCCAGGGCATGACCTTCCGGTAAATTTTGGCCATATCCTGCGGCTTCTGCCGCAACTTCTAGTACCTTGCGATGACGCGGATGTTCTTGCAACAAATCCATGCGCATTTGATAAGGGTTCATTCCCGCACGATGGGCGATCTCATCCATAAAGGATTCAATAAAGAAAGTTTGTTGAGAATGATCAACACTTCGCCAGGCAGCGATCGGAACATGAGAATCGCCATCAACAACTCTAATGGATTGATTCTCAATGTCATAAGCAATATGGGATGCACCCGGAACCTGAATGGGGCCAGTAAAGCGACTATGCCAGGCAATAACTTTGTTATTCGCATCGAATGCTGCTTTGAAATTATTGTGTACAGCAGGGCGATAATAATCCTGCTGCATATCATCTTCGCGACTGAAAATAGTTTTAACGGGCACATCAAATTGTTTAGCGATTAGTGTGGCGTGATCAATCATGTTCCAGTTAAATGGTAATCTACGTCCATAGCCACCACCACAATAAGTCTGATGAAAGGTTACGTTTTCTTCAGGTAACCCGGCGACACTTGCAACTCTTCCTCTCATACCGAGAGCATCTTGTGTACTAGTCCACATGTCGGCACGATTACCCTGAATATGTACAGTGCAATTCATCGGTTCCATAGCAGCGTGCGCAAGATAGGGCACACGATAACTCGCCTCGATAACATCAGCCGCTTCTTCTAACGCGGCTTCTGCGTCGCCCACTTCCTTATCGGTACTGCCATTACTCTCGGCAAGTTCACGATCAAAACGCGCAGCTATATCTGCACTCGAAACTTTGTCATATTCCGATTCTTCAAATGTTGCGTTAACCAGTTCTAATGCTTTCTTTGCACGCCAATAGTTATCTGCGACTACTGCAACGGAATCTTCTAGTTCAATAACACGCTTAACTCCTCGCTGTGCTAATGCTTCTGATGCGTCCACTGATAGCAACTTGGTGCCAAAAACAGGGGTAAGCTTAATTGCTGCATAAAGCATGTCATCACTGTGGGCATCCAGGCCATACATCGCAGATCCGTCAACTTTCGCGGGAATATCATTTCGTGAAATCGCTCTTCCCATGATGTTGAATTGCGAGCGATCCTTTAATGAAGGATTCTCTGGGGGCTCTAACAATGCTGCATCTGCAGCCAATTCACCAAAACTTAGAGAACGACCCGACGCATTATGTTGTACGTAGCCGAGTTCAGTAGTTAACTCTGTTGACGATACGCTCCAGCGATTCGCTGCCGCAGCAATAAGCATTTCTCGAGCTGCTGCACCTGCCGTTCGCATTGCATACTCTCCAGTGTAGCGAATAGAAGTGCTTCCTCCGGTAGTTTGTAAATTCATTAATTCAGCTACAGAGAAAGAACTAACGTTCACCAGTCCCATTAAGAAACTCGGAACACCAAATTCTCCCGCGAAGCCTTTCACGAGATCGCCATTGGCAAATAAATCTATTGCTGGAGCTTGTTCAACAATCACATCTTCCCAGGCCGCATCTAATTCATCTGCTGCCATCATGGATAAGGAAGTGTGGATACCCTGACCCATTTCCGAGTGGGGTATATATATTGTGATGTTATTACTCGGATCGATCTTAATAAAGGAACTAATAAATCTTTCTGGGCCTTGAACTAATTCTTCATTGGCGCGGCGATGTCTACTCGGTCGTGTCGCGGAGTATCCAATTAACACGCCACCTCCGGCGATAGCACCGGCTAAGATAAAACGTCTTCTATTCATTTTCATTGGCGGTCCCCTTATGCGTTCGCCAAGGCGCGAATTGCTTTTCGCACTCTTGGGTAGGAGCCACATCGGCAAATATTAGTAATACTGGCATCGATTTCAGCATCAGTAGGATTTGGATTGCTGGCGAGGAAAGACGATACCGCCATAACCATTCCTGATTGGCAGTATCCACATTGTGGAATCTGATGATCGATCCAGGCTTGTTGTACTGCGGTTAAACCAGGAGTAGATGAGTTAGTGCCAGCTGCTGCTATGGCAAGCCCTTCGATCGTAGTTATTTCTTGTCCTTCTGCAGCGGAGACTGGAGTCACACAGCTGCGAACAGGGCTTCCGTTTACATGCACAGTGCAGGCACCGCAATTCGCAATACCGCAACCGAACTTGGTCCCTGTGATACCGAGCTCATCGCGAATAGCCCATAACAAAGGCATATCCGGCTCGACATCAAGCGTATACTCCACGCCATTAACTTTCAAAGTTGCCATTTTCAACCCCCCTACTGGGTATCTAGGTGATCACCGCAGCATAAAACAGAGTAGCTGCAGCATCAATGTGAAAATTGTCTATACGCCTCTGTTTTCAATAGGTTCATGGAATAAGCTGTGGGAGAATGCCCCGTTCTTATTCAATAAACGATTGCCAAATAATGGAATTCAATTATTCAGCTCTAGAAACAGTGGTTGTAGGAAAATCAGTAAATACCGAACTGCCTAGGTTGGCTGAAAAGCTCAGCACAGAACGCATTTTTCTTTTTGCATCCAAAAGTCTTAGCAAGACTACAGATGGATTTGCAGAATTAAGGGAAGCTCTGGGGAATAGCTATGTTGGTTTGTTTGATCAGATCGGTACCCACACGCCGCGAGGTGATGTTTTAGCTGCATTGTTGGAAGTCAGAAAATCGAATGCAGACTTAATGGTGTCATTGGGTGGAGGATCGATTATCGATGCTTGTAAAGCAGTGCAGCTTGCTCTGGATCAAAATGTAAATTCTGAGGAGGAGTTATTGCAATATGCTCAGCAGAGTGATGGAAACCGAGGGTCGAGATGGGGTGACTTTAGTTTGCTATCCGACCATTCTCGAGTAAGACAGATAGCAGTACCAACAACCTTATCTGGGGCAGAGTATAGTAATAATGCCGGGGTACTGAATACCCAGAGCTCTGCTAAAGAGGGCTACCGCGGGAAGGATCTCTGTCCGCAGTGCATTGTCTATGACCCACATCTGGCTGCGCGTACACCGCAGTGGTTGTGGCTATCTACAGCTATTCGATCTCTAGATCATGCGGTAGAAGGATTTTGCTCCAAAGAAACTAGTCCTTATTTAGATGCACACTTTCTGCATGCAATCAGCATGTTTGCGGAATCATTACCCCAAGTAAAAACAGATCCAGATAACCTTGAGGCACGTTCACTGAACTTTCAGGCAGTCTGGTTAGCGTGCTGCGGACTAGGAACTGTAAGCCATGGTGCCAGTCATGGAATAGGTTACATATTAGGAAGCCTTTGTGGTGTGCCTCATGGCCATACATCATGTGTTATGTTGCCAGCAGTTTTACAATGGAACAGTGAAAAATTCTCTGCAAGACAGAAGAGTATTTCGACTGCGCTGGGGAAGCCTGAACTCTTGGCAGGAGAAGCAGTAAAGGAACTAGTTTCTGGACTGCAATTGCCGACATCACTCAGAGATTTGGGAGTAGAACAAACTGAATTGGACACAATTGCCGAGAAAGCCATATTGCACCCAGTAGTCCGCCGTAATCCTCGTAGTCTAACCAGCGCTGATCAGGTTCGAGAGATCCTTGAGCTGGCATGGTAGTGGTATAGTGAATCTGTGATGCGGTCGGTGAAAAAACTGCTAAAAGAAAAGTTATTTTCCCTAAAGACTTTATGTGAATTTGAAAAGTTTTGTAGGTTTAAAGGTTTAATTGAGGGCCAGCCTCGAATTTTTACCTATTTGAAATCAGATCGCAGGTAAAAGACGCTGATATTAGATTTACCACGATTTGGCTGATCTCTTGAAACAAGTTAAAGATGCACAAATTACTTAAATATTCCTTACTGATAGTTGTTTGCTTAAATGCAAACATTGTTACTACGCAGTCTTCAGATTCTTCATCAAACTTTCTCAAGTTTGTTGCTGGCAAAGGGGAATGGGAAGGTGAACTGCAAACAGCAATTGTTACTTATCAAAACGAATCAGGTATCACCATTGATCTGGTATCAGCAGTCCATTTAGGTGAGCTTGAATATTATGCAGAGCTTAACAACTACTTTCGGCAACAAGATGCAGTTCTCTATGAACTAGTTGCCTATGAAGGTGACAGACCCACACCGGAAGCAGTTGTGGAGAGAACTTCTGCGATAAGCTTCGTGCAAAGGTCATTAGGAAATTTTCTCGGCGTAAGTTTTCAGTTAGAACAAATTGATTATTCCCCAACGAATTTTGTGCATGCAGATTTAAATCCAGATGAACTACTGCAAATCATGCTGGAGAAGAATGAAAATTTCTTTTCTATGTTTCTTAGTCTTGCTGTTGCCCAACTAGCAAGCGAGCAGGCCGCTATCGAACAGGGTGAAGCTCCTACTTCTTTCACAATGCTGTCAATTATTAATGCTTTAATGGCAGAAGATCAGACTGCGGCTTTCAAGTATCTTTTCGCCGAGGAGCTAGGCCGTACCGGTGGTATTATTGTTGGCCCGGAACTTGAAGATGAAATTACGATTCTTGGCGATCGTAACCGCGCTGCTCTTGAAGTTTTAGAGCAGATATTGGAAAACCCCGTAAACCAAAAAATTAGCATATTCTATGGCGCAGCACATATGCCAGGAATTGAGCGAGAATTGCTTACTTATTATGATTTTAAACAGACTGGCCAACGTTGGTTAAACGCCTGGGAAATACCATAGAACTATTGATAACTAATTAATTCAGGTGGAACGGAATGAATCATCGGTTATTACAGTTGACTAAGGCGTTATTAACAGGACAATAGGCAAACGTTTCACAATTGAGGCAACTCCACGTAAAGGGGTATTTGAGGGTTCAAATACTGCCAGGAGTCTTAGCCCAAGCGGCGCTCCGAGCTTCCTTTGTCAAACAGTCTGAGCTTTTTGAAATACAAAAAAGGTGGATATATTTATGAAAAAACTAATTAGCGGATTGTTGGTATTGTCTCTGGCTATTCTGGTTGGCTGTGCCGCAGGCACTCCCCCAGGTGTTGGTGTTTGGGATGTTGAGATGAACACTCCATTGGGCGCACTGCCTGCGACTTTAACTCTTAATGCGGATGGTTCCGGAAGCATGAATGCTGATGGCCTCGGTGAAGCACCTATTACTGGTGTTACATATGATGCAAATTCTATTAACTTCCAGGCAGCAGTTGATGCACAGGGCCAATCATTGGTTCTCGAGTTCAGCGGAACCGTGGATGGGGATTCACTCGACGGTTCATTCGATAGCGACTTCGGAGCATTCGGAGTATCTGGTTCACGTCAATAGTTAAAGGACTGATAAAAAAGGGATTCAAATGAATCCCTTTTTTATGCTCTGATTTTTTAAATCACATTCAGGCGAATATCTTCGTTTACCCTGCGCAGATTTTCCTGCGCGTTCGGGCTGTTGGGATGCACATCAATTAAATTTTCAAACGCTTGCTTAGCTTTTCTTAATTGCTCTTGTTGCAGATAAACCAGCCCTAATCCAGACAGTGCTCCGAAATGACGAGGCTCGAGGTCTAGCACTTGTTCAATGTCTGCAATTGATTCTTCATAATTACCAAGAATGTAATGCAAAGTTGCTCTACGATTCCAACCTTCTGCATAGTCAGGAAAATTTTCTATCAGTTGCGAAAAAATCAGCATGGCATCGGCATAGCGATTGTAGTTCATGCGAGTAACACCTAATTGCATTAGTTGCTCCACATTATCATTAGGATGCTCGAACCAAATTTCCCAAATCTCATTCTCTGTAGCTCTTAAAGTGGTTAAGTCTATGCTGACTAATAATGTAGAAAAGAGACCATCGAGTCGTTCATCAGTTTGATCTGCAAGGAGAGACGCAGGGAATAGAAAGAAGCTCGCTAAGAGGAGCGGTAGTATTTGCATAGTGTGCATCCACTAATTCTCAACCAAGAAATTTCGAGTATAGCCCCTGCGTGCTTATTGTGGCTAGTAGTGGACTAGAAGCTGCTGGCGCTGGCCCTTAACCAAGCGTCGTGATAGAAATCAGGGACGGTATCACTAAGCAATTGGCGATCATAAGAATCTCTAAAATCTAGTCGAAATTCTTCTGGTCGTCTTCACAACGCGAATAAAGGTCCGAAGGTTCCAAATCGCAAGGAGTACTAAAATTCATTGCGCCGCACAATTCGAGAAAGGCATGCACTGTTACATGATGAAAGTTTCATACCCGTTCTGATTTCCGAACTACACCAATGGCCCTTGCAGGATTTGGACTCTCTATCGCAATGTAGTTTGGACAGTGATTGGTATTGCAGCTCTGGGCTTAAATACAAGTCTAATGCCATCATTACAGATCGCCCAGCACAGCCGCATAACCAGTGTCATAATGCTATAGCCTTCAGAAATTAAATAGAGGGCAACAGTTTAGAAATTCATTACGAAAGTCACTGCAGTTTCTGTATCGGTTTCGTCGCGACCGGCTGGAACCTCGGTCTGGTGCTTCAATCGAAGGGAGAAACGCAATGAAAGATTTTCTAGCACTTGCGTTGTTATGCCAGTATCGGACCGGTAAATGTTTGAGTCAGTACCGTACTCGATTGCCAGCTCCTGGCTAAAGGTAGCTGAGTTACTTAAGGTCCACTCATATTCACCGGCCAAACGAAGAATAGGCTCATCGAAATCGGACCCGTCTAATCGAGACCAACGAATACCAATACCAGTATTGAGGACGAGGCTCATATCATTGCGTGCCTGCAGAAATCCCCGACCGTATGAAAGCGTGAAGTCAGACTGGCTATCGAAACCACTGAATCTGTCATCTTCATGAGATACACGAGCAAGAAAGAAACTGTCTTCAGAGAATTCGTAGTTAGCACTGCCGACGCCATAAAAGCGCTGACCTTTAGTTTCATCATCACTCGATGCATAGATTCCATCGAGAGTGAATCGGTATTCCCAATTATTTTGAGTCCGGGAGATGTCTCCTGCGAAATTCAGGGAATGTTCGTCGGTGTTACCTGAAGTGAAAAGGGCACCTACTTCAAGTTCCCTAACAAGTTCGCTTTGTTGAGCAAGGGCGGAAGACCCCAGAGTGGCCAGTAAGACGCATAACACTGGCCTGCAGAAAGATTTCATGTCCAAGTTCCTTCGTTGCTTTTCATTAGTACTACAGTGTTTCGGCATATTGTCCGGATGACTTAGTAATCCTTGTGAAAAATTGTCACAAAAAAGCCCGATTTTTCTGCAACTTATCGGTAAAATCTAAAACCATAGTTAGCTGGAGCCACTAGTTTTTTTACGATATAAATCCAGATCAAATGGAAAAGAATTTGGACAGGTAATCACCCCACCTAGATGAAAACGCTTTATCTTCTGCGCCACGCAAAATCTTCCTGGGATGATCCTAAACTAAGAGATTTTGAACGACCACTAGCAAAGAGGGGATTGGATGATGCGCCAGTAATGGCCGGTCGATTCATGAATAGGGATAGCTCGGTGGCTTGTATAATTTCATCACCGGCTAAGCGAGCCAAAACCACCGCAAAAATTTTTGCGATAAAAATTGGGTATCCTGTAGATGAAATTATCAGTAATCCTGAACTTTACTTTGCGGGAACCGGAATGTTTCTTAAAGCAGCTTCGTTGGTAGACGACTATTGTGATTCTGCGATGCTAGTAGGACACAATCCGGCAATTACCGAGTTTGCGAACATGATGGCAAATGTTGAAATCGATAACGTGCCAACCTGTGGTTTAGTTGAAATGAACATTCCTATAGATAGTTGGTCTGAAGTAGGTACAGGTGTGGCTACCTTGGTTGAATTCGATTATCCGAAAAAGAAGTAATAGCTCATATATGAAGTACAAAATTTTATCCATTCTCTCGGTTTTAGCTAGTGTTGCCGGTTGTAACGAGTCGCCTTCTGATATGGTTGAGGAAAATCGATCGGAGCAAATAGCTACAACTGAAATAGATTCCTCTCAAGGATCGGTAGAGCGTGAATCTCACGCAACAGGCCGGTGGTATTCTGCTACCCAAGTTTCTTTAGGCAAAGAAGTATTTGCGCAGAATTGCGCAGAGTGTCATGGGCCCAAAGCTGGTGGCATTGTAGAAGACTGGCGTCAGCGATTAGATGACGGCAGCTTTGCACCGCCACCTCTGGATGGCTCGGCTCACGCCTGGCATCATCCTACCTCTATGCTTTTGCAAGTAATTAATAATGGTGGGCAAGCTTATGGTGGAAACATGCCGCCATTTGTCGATGTATTAGATGAGGAAGAAAAGCTAGCAGCAATTGCCTATTTTCAGAATTTTTGGACTGATAAAATTTATTCACGATGGGAGCAAATGGGTGGCACGAACTAAGCTTTGTTCATTCTTTCTACTACTTGCTGTTGTACATTCTTCGTCAGCGCAGTTAACAGTGCCATCGCAATGGCAATCTGAACTTTATGCCGACCACGAATTAGTGGGTCAAATCTGGGATAGCAGTGTGGATACTTTTGTTTCTGTAGAAGAAATAGCAAATAGATCTCTTGCTGCCAGTTATCTCCTCTTGGGTGAGAAACATGACAATCCTGACCACCATGCATTGCAACTGGCGTTTGTAAATTTGCTACTTAATAACAATAAGCTTAAGCAGCTTGTATTCGAAATGATGAATACTGATTCACAAAGCTTACTGGATCGAATTCAACAGCAGCAATTTGACAACGGTAATGATTTAAAAGCTTATTTGAATTGGGACGAAGAAGGTTGGGACTGGGAATTTTATGGCCCGCTAATAGAAGCTGGATACGACGCAGAAGTTGCACTAGCTGCGGGTAATATTACCAATGCAAGAATGGGCGAAGTGTATGGCTTCGAATCTTTACCGGTAGAGTTTGATGTATTAGGTGAATCCACTATCGCGCAACTCTATGTGGATATCGATGAAAGCCATTGCGGGTTGTTACCGGAGTCTCAGTTTCCGGCCATGGTAAGAGTGCAGCAAGCCCGAGATTTTTCCATGGCTTCCAGTATGGAAGCAACGGACAGCAATTCAACTGTTGTTTTGATCACCGGGAATTATCACGCCAGAAAAGATCTCGGTGTTCCTAATTATTTAGTCGCCCGCGATAAAAATCTATCTATGGAGGACATCATTTCTATTGGATTCATGGAGGTACAACCAGGTGAAAATAACCCAGAGACCTATCTACAACGATATGGCGAAGTAGCCGCATACGACTATATCTGGTTTACACCAATGATTTCGGAACAAGATTACTGCGCCTCCTTACGGCAATAGATGCTGTGGGATATTCAGTCTCATGCATGTCTCTATGTCACGGCTATTGACTGAAATTCTCATTATGAATGCGAATGGAATCCCTTGTTTCCTAATCTCAGCGCAGGTCAGCAGGCTAAAAAGGAAAGGACTTTGTCTCGCTGAGTCGTCACTTTATCTGGCTAATATCTGGACACTGGAAACTTGAATAAATAACTGAATATAGCGACACTTGACCAAGCACTGAAAGTCAATTTAATAGATGAAGAAATCAAAGTTATTAGTCTGGATCATAAGCCTTTATGGCCTTGCGCTTACCGCTCAAAGTCAGGCCCAGGTATATCCACAGATAAGTGGTGCTGTTGACGAAATATATGACTTGGGTTATGACGCGGCCGGAGAATTTAATTTTGTTCGGGTGCAGTTTGATACCTACTATGGTCGGGGATTTGGCTATGGAACCTGGTCTATTGATTTCCCAGACGCAGATATGAACTTTCTTCGCGGTGTATCGCGCCTGACAAATATTCGTGTAATGAGTGACCCCATCGTCTTGCGCTTCGATGATGAAAAGATCTTCGATTATCCCTTCTTATATATGCTTGAAGTTGGACAAGGCGGTGGACTCGTTTGAGTCCAAACGAAACTGAAAATCTGAGGGAGTATTTGTTGCGTGGGGGATTTCTGCTTATCGACGATTTTTGGGGTCAGCAGCAGTGGAACAATTTTTATGCTGCTTTCAGTCAGGTGTTTCCAGATCGGGAAATTATCGAACTAAAGCCTGATCATGAAATCTTTCATGTTTACTACGACATCGACGGACCGCAATTGATCCCAGCTTTGTATCGCTCCGATGAATACGGTGAACAAGGAATAGATTACGCCAGCAACCACGCAATACTTGACGACGATGGTAGAGTAATGGTGTTAATTAATTGGAACTCTGATATGGGTGATGGATGGGAGCACACTTATCACCCTGCTTACCCAACTCGATATGCTAATTCAGCGTATCGCTTAGGCATTAATTACTTAATGTATTCAATGACACATTAGTTGCAGGAAATAAAAAACAAAAATTAATACAA
This sequence comes from Pseudohongiellaceae bacterium, assembly GCA_045565735.1. Lineage (GTDB taxonomy): Bacteria > Pseudomonadota > Gammaproteobacteria > Pseudomonadales > Pseudohongiellaceae > UBA9145. The sequence continues at coordinate 7,030 of JBJLER010000026.1, read as the reverse complement.
GAATGAACAAAATAAATCTAAAGAGGCACTGAATGAAGAATCTAACATTGCTAATTTTTAGTATATTACTGAGCTGCAATGTCATTGCTGCCGTCCCCTACGATCATATTCACCTCACTGCAACCCAGGCACAGGACGCGGTTAACTGGTATGTGAAACATTTTGGTGGTTCTGCTGGACGTTTTAATCGCGGCGATGCCGATCGAGTTCAGTATCCAGTCGACAGAGTATTCTATAATGAAATTGCGGTGATATTTTTCGAACGTGAGCCTACTGGCGGCTCAGTTGGGACCGGTGTAGATCATATTGGCTTTTCTATGAGCAATGTCGGCGAGATTACTGCTGCGGCAGTTGCAGATGGTGCGTCTCAGATCGGTGACTTCATCGAATTCTCTGGCATGACAATTTCTTTTCTTGAAGATCCATGGGGAACAAAGATTGAATTAATTGACGACCCCGATACCAGAGGTCTTCATCACGTTCATCTTTCCACTCCTGATCCTGAAGCAACGCTGGGCTGGTATCAGGAAATATTCGGCGGAGAGGTTGAGCAGTGGAAGGGAGTACTGGCTGCTATTAACTATAGCGATGTGTGGTTAATGGCTGCTCCAACCAATGGTGAAATCGTTCCTACACAGGGACGTGCCATGGATCATTTGGGCTGGGCTTCTTCCAACCTTGCTGAATTTGGAGAAGTGCTAGAAGCTAACGACGAAGAATTCATTATGGAACCCACACCCTTTAGAGGAATTCGTATTTCTTTTATAGAAGGGCCGGACGGTGTTCGCATCGAAGTGGTAGAACCTAACTGATTAGCATTAGCGATTCATTGGATTAACTTTATCCGGATCGACATCTAGAGTTTTCAATTTCTTTTTTAACTCTGCAGCAGAGAGTTCTTCGTTGCGGAATAATCCGACTAGCGCGGCGTGACAAATATAGTCTGTGCTAATCTCAAAATACTCCCGCAAATCTGGACGAGATTCGCTGAGTCCGTAGCCGTCGGTGCCAAGAATAAGAAAGCTTTTGGGCATCCACGGAGCGATGCTGTTGGGTAGTGCTTTCATATAATCAGAAGCTGCAACATAGACACCTTTGGTCTTGGCAAAAAGATCTCGCAGATAGGGCACCCATTCTGTATCGAAAGGATGTAGTCGATTGTGCCGATCACATTCCTCTGCTTCCCGACAGAGTTCGTTATAGCTTGTAACGCTCCATACAGAAACTTCGAGATCCATGGCTTCCAATTTTTCCTTCGCTGCCAGAACCTGTCGCATTATCGAACCGCTACCAAGTAGATGTACCTGAGATGATTTTTCAGACTTAGTAGATTGGTAGTGATAAGCACCAGCGAGAATTCCATCTTGCACATCTTTTTTCTCTGGCATTGATGGCATCTCATAGTTTTCGTTATACGCCGTAATGTAATAGAAGATATTCTCTTGCAGCTCATACATTCGACGAATCCCTTCTCTCACGATGACAACTAGTTCATAGGAAAAAGCAGGATCGTAGCTTTTCAAATTTGGAAAGGTGTTCGCTATTAACTGAGAATGACCATCCTGATGTTGTATGCCTTCGCCATTCAAAGTCGTTCGTCCTGCGGTTCCTCCAATGAGGAATCCGCGACACATCATATCTCCGCAGGTCCAGATCATGTCGCCTACGCGCTGGAATCCGAAAATAGAATAAAAGAAGTAGAAAGGAATCATCGGTAGGCCATGAATAGAATAAGCAGTTCCTGCCGCTAGGAAAGAAGCCAAAGCTCCGGTTTCACATATCCCTTCTTGTAGAATTTGACCATCTTCTGCTTCGCGATAGGCAACTAATGTGTCTGCATCAACCGGGGTGTAACGTTGTCCTTGTAACGAAAATATTCCGGCGATTTTGAATAGCGCCTCCAATCCAAAAGTTCGTGCTTCGTCGGGAACTATTGGCACAATGTATTTATTGAGGGATTTATCCCTGAGCAGAATAGAAAGAATTCTGACCAAAGACATAGTCGTAGATTGGCTGCGATTACCGTCACTTTTTGTCAACGAATCGAAGCTTGCAAGTGGTGGTGGCGCGATTTTTTCACATTCGCTTAAGCGTTCAGGAAGTGGGCCGCCCAATTCCTGCCGTCGTGCTTTCAAATATTGAATTTCAGGGCTGGTTTCTGAAGGTTTGAAGTACTGCGCTTTTTTTATAGCCTCATCATCCAAAGGAATGCCAAGGTTTCTGGCGATGGCCATGCGTTGATTAGCATCGAAGTTTTTCTTTTGATGCACTGAATTGCTCCCTTGCGCGCCGATCATGCCATCGCCCTTAACAGTTTTTACTAAAATTACTGTTGGTTTGCCATCGCCGTTTATGGCTCGATGAAAGGCAGCAAAAATTTTCTTTGCATCCTGACCACCACGCTTTATCTGCTTTACTTCTTCATCGGTCAGAGATTCCATCATGTGTTCAAGTTCGGGATTGCCGTCAACCCAATGTTCTCTTTGCCGATCACCTGGCAATACCGAATAACGCTGATAATCACCATCTACGCATTCTTCCATCCGTCTGCGCAGACTGCCGTTACGATCTTGCGCAAGTAATTTGTCCCAACCGCCGCCCCAGATAACTTTTATGACGTTCCAACCGGAACCGGTAAAAGAAGCTTCCAGTTCCTGAATGATTTTTCCATTGCCTCGAACTGGACCATCCAGCCGCTGCAGATTGCAGTTAACAACAAAAATGAGATTGTCTAAGTTTTCGCGGGAAGCAATATTAATGGTTCCCAGTACTTCTGGTTCATCTGTTTCTCCATCACCGATGAAACACCAAACCTTGCCACCGAGTTTTGGTTTCAATCCGCGGTTTTCTAGGTACTTGGCGAAGCGCGCCTGGTAGATTGCCGTGGGTGTCGACAAGCCCATGGAAGCATTCGCTACCTGCCAAAAGTTCGGCATTGATCTAGGATGAGGATAAGAAGCTAGGCCACCGTCCGCGTGCAATTCACGACGATAGTTCTGCATTCTTTCATCATTGAGTTCGCCCTCGATCCATGATCTAGCATAAACCCCCGGCGCTGCATGGGGTTGCAAAATTACCAAATCGCCACCGTAGCTTTCTGAGCGTTTGCGGAAGAAATGGTTAAAGCCTACTTCCATCATCGTTGCGGCAGAGGCGTACGTCGCAATATGTCCACCAACACCGGCTCCCGAATCCTGGCCTTGTAGAATCATTGCCATAGCATTCCAACGCAAAATGTTTTCAACGCGTTGTTCTAGCTCTAGGTCGCCGGGGTAAGCAGGTTGTTCCGTTAAAGGGATAGTATTTAGATAAGCAGTGTTAACTGATACTGAGCTGGCTTTGATCTGATTTTGACTGCGCCATGATGAGAGACTTTCGAGGATGTGATTAACACCAGTAGATCCGTAGGCATCATAAATATTTTCTATGGCTTCCAACCATTCTTGTTTGTCTTCTTCGATACCGGGTGGATATTGCCGTTTATTCATTCAAATCTAATGTATTCGGAACTGTCAACGTTTTGTGATGCAAGGTAATTATTGATTAGTTCGACATCTCGCTCTAAGCATCCCTTACTATTGTTGAAAATGTATTCGATACTACTGGATTCAATTTGCTCTGCTTTCGTTAAAGTGTTTTTGAAATTTTCGATTTCAGACGGAGGATGTCCCAGATTGTTATAGAAATCGATGAGTAGTCCAATTTCATTAAGCGTCAGATTGTCAGCGAAAATTTTTGCTATACCAGGTTCAAATTGTTTCCAGGCGTAGGTTTCTGCGTAACATTCTGCGATAGAATTTTTTACGGATTGGGGCAGCGTGATGGAAACATTCATATTCACGATACTGGCATATGTCCTGATAATCATTCGAGTCTGATCCAAGGCCATGGATTCAAATCGACTACCAAGGCCGGTTTCTCGCAAGAGTCGATTTGCATCCCGAATAGCATCAGCAAAGCCAATTGAAGAAGCGGAGCAGAAACTGGCGATGAGTATAAGTATTTTTATTTTCACGACTCGTTCATTCACCATCGAAACCGATCACTGTCATTCTACTGTATGGAACAACTAAACAACCAGCGCTTAGATCTCTTCAATAAGTTGTCTGTCTCAGCTTTATGTTCTCTGAATGCAGGGTTTCCGAGCCGTGAATCATAGGCCAGCGAAGGTATTGCGTTCGAATTTATTCTGCCATTTTCTATCTCAGATCAATTGACTGACAATTAGGACAATGACAACATGCTGACATATAGTCATTTTTAGAGACATCGGTTAGTGCATCCATCAAAAAGAGTCCTATTTCTAGACTTTGTACTGTCAGTTTTCCGGTTAAACGGATTGCTGATTGCAGAGGGTGATGACATGACTGAAAGCCTCGGACTTACTCACGCTCGTTGGAAAGTGATAGGTGCCATAGCCTTGTCAAACAATGGATTAACCGTCCCTGGTATTGCCAGAGTGCTGGGCCAATCGAGACAGGCAGTGCAGCGCATCACTGACGTAATGGTGGAAGATGGATTGATTGAGTATCACAAAAATCTGAAACACAAACGTTCAGTTCTGGTAATGCTTAGTGAGCGTGGCAAGGAAGTTTATAACACTCTACGTGAAGTGCAGGATCCTTGGGCTATTGATGCCACTGAAGAAATTCCTGTTGAAGAATTAGAAACTGCTTTACGCTTGGTGCGCCGTTTAATTAAGAAATTTAACTAACGAATCACAGCTCATGAGTGACTTCACCACCAAACTTCCCAAAAATCTCTATCGCGCTGAACAAGTGCGCGAGTTGGATCGTATAGCGATTGAGGACAAAGGCATTGCTGGCTTTGAATTAATGCAGGCGGCAGCGAGTGTTGTCTTTAATTTTCTCAGAGAACATTGGCCCCAAACTCGACACCTCCTAGTTTTTGTCGGCAATGGTAATAATGGCGGAGACGGTTATGTTGTTGCGGCTTTGGCGAAAGAGGCAGGATTAAGCACAGATATTGTCCAACTTGCTGAGAGCTCTGAGCTTAAAGGCGATGCCAAACTTGCTTTCGAGTTGGCTGCCAGTAAACAAATTCCCATCTATGGCTTTGCCGAGAGTGACTCAATTGACGAAACTGACCGCGCCCATACCGTTGTTGTTGATGCGTTACTAGGTACGGGAATAGATCGAAAAGTATCAGGTGATTACGCAGCAGCGATCGAACGCATCAATGCCATGAGTTGTCCAGTGGTTGCAATCGATATACCTTCAGGTCTCAGTGCAAATACTGGTAAATGTCTGGGTGTGGCGGTTGAGGCAGATCTAACTGTTAGTTTTATTGGAATGAAGCAGGGGCTGTTGACTTATCAGGGACGAGATTATTGTGGAGAAATAGTTTTCGACAATCTCGGAGTACCCGACGATGTATATACTGGAAAATATTCACCAGCTCCTTCTGCAATTCGTATCGATATAAACGATGCTGCCCGACACTTTTTACCCAGGCGAAAGTCTTCTCACAAAGGCAATCATGGTCACGTTGTAGTTATGGGCGGTGATTATGGCTACGGCGGCGCACCCCTAATGGCTGCTGAAGCCGCCCAGTGCAGTGGCTCGGGATTAGTGAGTATCATAACTAGATCGAAACATAGGTCTGCGATATTGGCTCGGCGACCTGAGTTAATGGTTCTCGGAACTGAAGATGAAGATGCAGATGTCGAAGAACTAATTTCTAAGGCATCAGTGATCGCAATAGGACCCGGGCTTGGTAAGTCAAAATGGTCCAGACATCTTCTGCAATCTGCACTAAGTGCACAGCAAGCGCAGAACACTCCTTTGGTCGTGGACGCAGACGGACTGAATCTATTAGCAGAACGCTTGGAATCTGGTGCGTCAATTAAGCGTAGTAATTGGGTTTTGACCCCTCATCCCGGTGAAGCTGCATCGCTGCTTAACTCTTCTGTTGGGGAAGTGCAATCCGATAGATTTGTTACGGTGCAAAAACTATCAGAGTTTTGGGGTGGGCCTTGTTTACTAAAAGGTAGTGGTAGTTTGATTTGCAATAAAGAAAACAGTAGTGACATTTTTCTATGTACAGAAGGTAATGCCGGCATGGCAACAGGAGGAATGGGCGATGTACTCGCAGGAATCGTTGCCAGTCTGATTGCCCAGGGTCTAGATTTAAGCATAGCACTTTGTTGTGCCGTTTCAATTCATGGTGAAGCAGCAGACCTTGCGGCGGAGAATAGAGGGGAGCGGGGAATGACAGCTACTGACCTTATTCCTTTTATAAGGCAACTCGTCAATCCATCACTGCATTAATCAATCTTAATACCATGACAGATCATCGATTATTTCTCCCAGATGAAGAATCAACCATTAGTTTTGGGCAGAACTTGGCCAAGGCAACCTATAGAGAAACTGCATCCGCTGAATCTGTAGGCGAAGGAGTTGGTGTCGAATCTATGGGTGGTGTAATTCACCTTAACGGTGACCTGGGTGCGGGTAAAACAACTTTAACTCGCGGAATTATGCGTGGCTATGGTTACACTGGCGCAGTTAAGAGTCCTACCTATACATTAGTTGAACCCTACGAATTCGATAAGTGTCAAATCTACCATTTTGATCTTTACCGTTTGGCGGATCCAGAAGAAGTAGAATATCTAGGAACAGAAGATTATTTCCGATCAACAAATCTTTGTATTGTCGAATGGGCAAACCGGGGCGCAGGAATAATTCCTAACTCCGATCTGACAATCGAGTTCGAAACGGAAGGAACAGGCCGTCAGATAAGCTGTCAAATTCTTTCAGAAAAAGGCCATAAGATCGCCAAAAGATTGTGGAAATAAGGCCGAAATCTATAGACATGTTGGAGTTCGCCAATAACTAGTGAATGATTTCTTGATTAATTCCAAATACTTAGCTGTTATCGCGCTAGCTGTAAGTGGTGCGCTCGGTCCTTTTTTAAGTTTTGCAGCTAGTATCGATGAGGTGCGAATGTGGCAAGCACCGGATCACACTCGTCTGGTTTTCGGCTTGAGTGATGCTGTGAGTTACAACTT
>JBJLER010000025.1:0-11218 GCA_045565735.1 Pseudohongiellaceae bacterium | reverse complement strand
TATTCCACCGTTCGGCGGACTGGTGACCATACTGTAAAGCGCAACTCGTGGAGTTGCAGGACCAACTCGAAGAACTGGAAGCCCAGGGTATAGGCATAGCTGCAATAAGCTATGATTCGGAAGAAGTGCTTTCCGATTTCGCCGAACGTCGCGGAATTACTTTTCCATTGCTGGCAGACGATGATTCCGCAGTAATAACTGACTACGGAATTGTGAACACTGCAGCAGAAGAGGGCATCGGTGAGAACGCTGATGATCCTGACGTGCAGGCTGATGTTGCTAGGTACGTTTCTGTATTTGGTGCGAATCCCATGATCGTGGGGACTCCTTATCCCGGTACCTTTATGATTAATTCTGGCGGTGAAGTAACTTCCAGATTTTTCGAAGAGTTCTATCGCGAACGTAATACCACCACCAATGTAATGCTCAAATTAGGTGTTGGATTATCGCCGATTGCTGCGGTTGAAGGAGAAACTGCACATCTTAAGTTCACTGCTTATCCTTCCAATACTTCGGTAACCGTTGGCACTAGATTCTCTCTTGCGCTAGATGTAGAGCCTGGTCCTAACATGCATGTCTATGCCCCAGGTGCAGATGTGAAAGGCTATCAAGTAATTGGTTTCAATTTAGATAAACCGGATATTGCGCGCGTAGAACCTGTGGAATATCCAGCTTCAGAAATTTATTACTTCGAGCCATTGGATGAGTATGTACCGGTTTACCAGGAGTCATTTACGCTTCTGCAAGAAATCGTAATGGATGGCAGTGCTGAAACCGAAGAGATCATGTCGAGTCGTGATGCGCTTACTCTAACCGGAACTCTCGAGTATCAAGCTTGCGACGATGCAATTTGTTTTTTACCACAAAGCATTCCTGTTTCATTTACCGTTGACTTGGAATTGCCAGACCGTCAACGAGCAAATCGCTAAACCAATTTAGTCTGCTGCTTAATGCAAAAAACAATGTCGAGTTGTAGAATTCTGCGTCAAACTAAGCTAGAAAAAGAAAATCCTGAAGCAGTCCCATCGTAAAGTCTGGAATCTGGTTCCAATTCAAACGCAGCTGATTGATACTTACTAGCAAACAATAATTGCTGGAGGGTTAGTCGTGAGCGCTCGCATAGTTGGTTTGTTTCTCTTATCGATTTCAATGTATATACCGTCGGTGGCACAGGGACCATACGGTCAAAGTTTTGCCCCTGATGTTCCTGTTCCTGATGGCTTTAGAGCGAATCGCACTTCCTACTCGGCAATAATGGATGTGCTGGAGCCAACTCGAACCGAAGTCACAGATGCACAACTTGCAAGACTAAAAGAAGTCCCGCTTGAAGTAATTTTTAGTGCACTAGGCAATTATCGTTTGAATTACGCAACGGGATTTCAAAACACTCAGCCGGGCTCAAGGCTAGTAGGCAGGGCATTGACTATGCGATTTTTACCACCACGCCCAGATCTCACCGATGCAGCTCTTAAGTTGGCGGAAGAAGGCAACTGGGATCGGCGTTACTATGCTCGTGCAGCGGAAGAAGTCAAGCCAGGTGATGTGGTTGTAGCCGAGTTAGGTGGTAGTGATGGCCATAACCTATTCGGCGACATGGGAGCAACCGGCATACAGATGCGTGGCGCTGCCGGTGTAATTATTGATGGTGGCATGCGCGATTACACAGGCTTAAGAGACGAACGTTTCGCGGAGTTTCCAGTACTGCATAAGTTCAGTGATCCTCACACCACATCATGGTTAGGTGTGGAGTACAACGCACCAGTTAGAATTGGTGGCATTACTGTATTGCCTGGCGATGTTGTTGTCGGTGACGACGGCGGAGTGTTTTTCTTTCCACCCTCGATGGTAGAGATTGTGCTGGAATACGCGGACTTGGTAGCAGACCGTGAGGAATTTCAATTGGAGCTATTGGAAGACAGGGAGTTTCGCTTTCGCGATATCTACCCCCTGTCTCCTGAATTGCAGGCTGAGTTTGAAAGATTGAGAAATTAATCGGTGGGATTTCCGTCGGCATCGAGAATTTCGATGTCAGCGATTCCCAAGGCTTCAATATCAGCTTCGACCTGATTGCGATCACCTACAACCAACCACACCAAATTCTCAGGCGTAACAACTCCACGAGCTGCTTCAGCCACATCTTCGATATTTAACGAACGAACTCTATCGGCATAGCGATCGAAGTAGTCATCTTCATAACCGAATCGCACAATTTCCCTCAGTGACCCAGAAACCGCGTTATTAGTTTCCCAACGGCCGGCCAGACGCAGAGACTGAGAGTCTTGTGCTTTTTGCACTTCATCTCGAGTTGGGGGAGCTTCACCGATAAATCCTCGCAGCTCATTTATAACTTCCTGCATGGAATCGGCAGTCCGATCAGTTTGAACTGGTGCCTGAACAAAGAAAGGTCGTTGGCTATTGGTGGGAATCATTATAGTTCTCGAACCATAGGACCAACCTTTATCTTCTCGCAAATTCATATTGATGCGTGACGTGAATGAACCACCAAGAATATTGTTCATAGTGCCAATGGCGATCTCGGTTTCGTCTTCCACCGCAGGAGCAATATGGCCAGCGTAGATTACAGACTGCAACGAGTCAGGTCGGTCAATTAGAAAGATTTTGGATTCTTGTTGGTGAGCAACATCAGAAACGTTTTTCATGGGCACATCACCTGGTTGCCAATCTGCAAACTGTTCTTCTAACAGTGGTATAAGAGTATCGAGATCAGTATCACCCACAACGATAAGGGTTGCGTTGTTGGGTTTGAACCATGCGCGCACGAAATCAACCAGATCATTTCTTTGCAGGTTTCTTACTGAATCTAGCGTGCCACTACCAGTTAGTCCTTGCCCATAAGCATGGTCGGCGCCATAAATAAGTTTTGGAAATACGCGCTGGGCCATTGCGATAGGCGTTGTTTGCTCTCGTTGTATGCGGGCGAGCTGTTCTTGTTTTAATCTGTCTAATTCCGACTGAGGAAATGATGGATTAAGAATCACATCGGCGAACAGCTCCAATGATGGCTCAAGATTTTCCGTCAGTGCATTGAGCGTGACATTGGAGGTATCGAGGTTTGAGCCGGTAGTAAGAACCGCCCCCAACATTTCCAGTTCTCCACTTATCTCCAAGGAAGATAAGTAATCGGTTCCTTCATCCAGCATATTCATTGCTAATGAAGCCGTACCTGGCGAAGCTAACTGATCTGCCGCATAACCAGCATTCACCATTAATTGAATGCCAACAGTTGGAATTGCATTACGTTCTACTAGGACGACGCTTAAGCCATTAGAAAGTTCGCTTCTTTGGATATCAGGGAATGACACATCAGGAGGAGTGTCTAGATCGGGCAGCCGAGATCGATCGACGCTTTCACCGCGAGCAGCATAACGCGGGAATGGCTCGACTTCTAAGACATAAACACCATCGGTTAACCACCGGTTGGCTGCGTCGCGGATGCTTTCAACCGTAGCGTTTTGTTGATCAACAATGGTTTGCTTATAAGCATCAGGACTGCCGCCATAAACTTCACTTCGGGCGAGGGCATCGGATTTGCCTCCGAAGCCACCGATGCGTTCGATACCACGAATAAAGCGCGCGCGCATTTGTGTTCGCACGCGATTCAATTCATCTTGCTCTGGGCCTTCCGTCAGCAAGCGATTCATTTCTTCATCAATTGCTGTTTCTACCGCAGTTAAATCATTCCCAGGATTTGCTGTAGCTTGAATGATAAACAGGGAAGCGATTTCACCGTTCTGAATAAATGCAGTCACATCTGTTGCTATTTGATCTTGATAAACCAGACGGTTGTAAAGGCGGGAATTTTTACCATCCGCTAACACGCTGGAATACAAATCAAGCAGGCTAGTATCGGTAGATAAGGAGTTAGGCACATTCCAGACTTTATAAATGCGTGCCTGTGGCACACGATCCTGCATTACCTGGCGTTGCTCTCCGGTGCGCTTTGCTATCCATTCCGCGTGTTTAGCAATTGGCGGTGAAGGAGGAATATGGCCAAAGTATTGGTTCGCCTTTGCTAATGCTTCATCGGGCGAAATATCGCCAGCGATCACAATAACTGCATTATTCGGTCCATAATAGGTGCGGAACCATTCCTGCACATCTTCTAGCGATGCTGCATTGAGATCTTCCATAGAACCAATTACGGAATGGGCATAGGGATGGCCATAGGGGAAAACTGTTTCAAGAATCGCGGTAAATACTTTGCCGTATGGTTGGTTTTCGCCTTGACGTTTTTCGTTTTGTACAACGCCGCGTTGCTCATCTAATTTGGCCTGATCAACCGCACCTAATAAATGACCCATACGATCGGATTCCATCCATAACACTTGATCTAAGGCATTTTTGGGAACGTTTTGGAAATAATTAGTTCGGTCTAGATTCGTAGTTCCATTCAGATCGGTAGCACCAACCCGTTCCAATACCTGGAAATAATCATCATTGAAATTTTCAGAGCCATTAAACATTAAATGCTCAAACAGGTGAGCAAAGCCTGATTTTCCAGCCGGTTCATTCTTCGAGCCAACGTGATACCAGATGTTTACTGAAACGATTGGAGCCTTGTGATCTTCGTGGACGATCAAAGTCAAACCGTTATCCAGAACAAACTTTTCAAACTCTATGTCCGGTAAATCAGTGTTTTGTGAAATAGCAAATCGAGACGCACTAAATCCAAATACAATCAATAAAGCGAGAGAAATACGCTTCATGAGAAAACCTCCTGATTAATCTCAAAAGTGTTTAAAGCGTGAGCTTCTAACTCAAAAATTAGTACTACAGGTTGTCCTTAGTCTGGTAGAGCAAATACGTATAAATTTGTTCCACGACTCGGACGTAATTCCGGTGTCATGCTCGGCTGACCGCCACCGGTGTTAACAGCGATATATTGTTTACCATCAACTGCAAATGAAATCGGGTAGCCGCTAACCGAGGAACCCAAGTTGATTTCCCACAGTACTTCACCGGTTTCATGATCGAACGCACGGAATCGGCCATTGGCGTCCCCGCCGAAGATCAGCCCTCCACCTGTTGCAACCACGCTCATGGTGCCTGCCCTGGTTTCGAATAACCATTCGGTTCGGCCCGTTTCTGCGGAGACTGCCCGCACGGTACCGAGGTTATCCGTGCCCGGCGTGATTTGATGCCGCGCCGCCAATTGATATATTGCGAGGCCGCCTTGTCCGCCTTCAGTAAGTGCCCGAGCCCGTTCGCTTTCGAAATTGCCGGTAGCCAACATATTGGCGCAGCTATTACGAAGCGGGTAATACATGATGTTGGTCAATGGACTGTAGGCGCCAGCTTCCCAGTCTTTGCCACCTAGCCAGGTAGGGCAAACGAAAACAATTTGTTCTGCTTCTCTGAAAATAATTTCTGGATTTTCGGTGACTTCTCCGGTTGCGCCGTCGATATCGATAACCACATTCTGTTCGATGGTTGGTGTTGCCCAGAGAAATTCACCGGTTTCAATATCAAGCGTGTAAACGATTCCTGTTTTACCCGGTATGCCAGTAATCACTTTGCGTCTTTCGCCGGGCTGAAGATTGGGATTTATCCACGTGACTTCATCTGGGTCTGGAGAGACTTCGGTTTCAACTAATAATCTTTCAAACGGATGATCAAGGTCCCAATGATCATTCATATGCTGGTAGTACCAACGAATCTCGCCAGTCTCCACCTCCAGCGCCAATGTAGAATTGTGATAGAGATGGGCCAGGTCAGTTCCCCCTAAATAGAATTTTGGTGCTGGTGAAGTTACCGATGTGCCCATAATGATGAGCCCTAATTCTGGATCGTAACTAGGAACCATCCAAGAACCTACGTGATGGCGATCTTCGAAAGCAACATCTCCCCAGGTTTCGTCACCAGGTTCGCCTGGTGCGGGAATTAATCTCCGTCGCCACACTTCTTCGCCAGTACTGGCATTATGTGCAGCAACTATGCAGGCATTTGGGCCTCCCCAAGGTCGGCAACTGCGCCCGGAAATAGCTAAACCATCAGCGATGATTGGACCAGAACTATGCGTGGCTGAGTTAACTTGATAATCGAGAATCTCCGTTTCCCAAACTTCGCGACCGGTTAATGCGTCTAAGGCGAAGATATGATTGTCGTCGGAGGTGTTAATTATTTTATCTTCGTAAATCGAAAGATTGCGATTGTTGCGTGCATTGCCCCCAACCATTTCATAGAGATCTTCTGGAATATCTCGACTATATCCCCAGATAAAGTCGCCACTTTTCGCATCTAGGGCTTCGATTACGTCATTGGCCTGAGGTACAAACAGCATGCCATTGTACGCAAGTGGAGTAATTTCCCCGGTTCCTGTAGCAAGATCCCGAGTCCACACCATGCGCAGCTCCTCGACATTTTCACGATTAATTTCGTCCAGAGGGCTATATCCCCAGCTATCAAGAGTACGGCGCCACATTAACCAATCACCGTCATCGGGATTCTGAAGCATTTCATCAGTAACTGGAGGAAAATTAGAAGATTGAGTGCTGCCTAGGACTGGAATCAAAAAAAGTCCTACAAAAATGGTTTGATGTATTGTTAACCAAAAAGGAATAGTTATTTTCTTAAACATAATCGCACTCCAAATTCTGTTCTATATGTCCTATATACATGAAGGCAAACAGTACATTATTGTGGCTATTTCGTCCCAAGCCTCTGAGCCTGAATGGATTGCTCTAGGGCTTAGCGAGAATAGCCAATGAACATTTAGTAAATCGCATTTGCTGAGTTGGCCATGGAACGTAAAGGCGTGAAACTGCTTTAGACTGTTTTGATCAGTCTTAAGCAGTTCTCATTTCCATTTCAATAAAATTTAAATCGAAAGTCGTCCACTCGAGTCCCCTAAGGACTCCACCGGGGTTCCTAATTTATCCAGCAGACTTAAATGTAAGTTAGATAGTGGCGTTCCTTCAGGATACTGCAAATGATATCCGCCATGGCTAACGTTTCCAGCTAGCAGAATTGGTAAGTCGCGTGAATAATGCGAGTTACTGTCTGCCATACCAGCGCCGTAGACGATCATTGAAGAATCCAGCATTGAACCATCAGCATCTTCAGAAGTACGAAGCCGCTCTAAGAACTCAGAAAAGAAAGTCATATGATAAGAATTGATCTTGAGCAGCTTTTCTAGTTTCACCGGATCACGCTGGTGATGTGAAATTGGGTGGTGAGCATCAGGCACACCAATCTCGGCATAAGTCCGCCCGGTAATTTCGCGACCCATCATGAATGTGGCAACACGAGTCATATCTGTTTCCCAAGCCAGTGCCATCATATCGAACATGAGGCGGGCGTGTTCACCAAAGGTGTCAGGAATGCCAGCAGGTTGATCCACTACTGGTAATTCGCGATCGCTTTGAGCCTCCGCCATTTGAATGCGGCGTTCTACGTCTCTTACTGCCTCCAGATATTGGGCCAATTTGGTCTGATCACTGGCCCCTAATTTTTTATACATTGCGTTAGCGCGTTCAGTTACAGAATCCAGCAAGCTGGCATCTTTGCTTAAACGCGCGCGACGTACTTCAGGATCAGTGCTACCTGTATCGCCAAACAAGCGTTCAAAAATTGCTCGAGGATTGTTTTCCATTGGCAATGGGGTTGTCTCATTGGCCCAGGTGATTGTATTGGTGTAGGCGCAACTGAATCCTTCGTCACATGAGCCGGCAAAGTCACGGCCATCAATAGCTAGTTCAAGTGTTGCTAGCTGAGTTTCGTTACCTAGAATTCTTCCAGCAATCTGGTCCATGGAAATTCCAGCACGTAGGTTAGCTCCATTATCTCGAGTGGAAGCTACGCCGGTCAGAAAGCGTGTGGATGCTCTGGCATGAGGACCTTCGCCGTCAACACCATGAAGCCCAGATAGTATCTGAATCTTTTCTCGGAACGGCTCCATTGGTTTTAGAACAGTAGGGAATTCGAAGCCACTGCCTACAGTAGAAGGAGTCCAATGGTCCATACGCATACCATTGGGCACATAGACGATTGCGAGACGACGTACTGGTTTTGGCGCTGTATTGGCCATGGCAGGAATCATGGCGTCTAGCATAGGTAATGCTAATGCAGCACCAAGACCGCGCAGTAACGCACGACGAGGAATTGCCTTCTTAGTAATAATCATAATTCTGACCTCCGCGTACGGAAAGGGGCACTTTTTACTATGCCCGTAATAATAGACGACCAGCTATAGTTATCCAACTCTGCAGAACGGGTTATCTCCCGAACTGTCGGCTTATCAAAATATTCGGGCGGTCGCCCGATTGCATAAGCAAATAATTTTTCTGTCACAGTTCCTGTAAATTCGCTGCTGCGGTCCAGCAAAATCTCTCTTAGACCATTCAGTCCATAAAAGGCCTGCCCGTTTGGTAATTGTCCCGAAGCATCGATATCTAATCCCGCTTCACCGGTGAAGCGCCAGCGACCAATAGCATCGTAGTTTTCCAGTGCTAGACCCAGTGGATCCATTGGTAGGTGACATACGGCACAGTTTGGATTAGCCCGATGCTGAATCATACGATCACGAACGGTCGCAGGCTGACCGTCTTCACCGGTTTCTGGAAGGTCGGGAACATCTGCCGGAGGAGGTGGAGGAGGAGTACCTAGTATATTGGTCAGTACCCATTTGCCTCTCAACACTGGAGAAGTGCGATTGGCATAGGAAGTCGCAATTAATAGGCTGCCTTGTCCGAGAATGCCGCCCCTTTGTTCTGCAAGTTCGCCTTCCAGTTCAACGCGACGGAAATGGCTGCCATATATTCCATCTATGCCATAGTGGCGCGCCAGCCTTTCATTAACATAAGTATATCCAGCACCGAGCAGATCCAATACTGATCGATCTTCTCTCAACAGGCTTTCAAAATAGAGCTCGCTCTCCTGACGAAACGCTTCGCGCAGGTTTTCATCGAACTCAGGGAATTCTACTGCGTCCGGTACCAATGATCGCAGATTTCGCAGGAACAACCATTGCCCAGCAAAGTTTTTAACTAATGCATTACTGCGAGGATCTTGCAGCATACGCAGTGTTTGTTCTTCCAACTCTTGAGGATTTTGTAATCCGCCACTTTCTGCTACTGCTAAAAGCTCGGTATCAGGTATAGAGCTCCAGAGGAAAAAAGAAAGCCGCGAAGCTAATTCCAAATCGCTTAAATCAAAGTCGGTACCAGGAGGCACATTTAATGGGTCTTCCTCGACTCTAAATAAGAAGTCAGGAGAAATCAGAATGCGCTCGATTGCTAATTGAATGCCAGCATCAAATCCCTCTTGACCATCACCACGACCAACGCGATAGAAATCCATCAACGTATCGACATCTTCCTGAATCAGAGGTCGTCGATAAGCCTGATTCGCCAGGTTGGAAAGGATTTCCGTTGCACAGACTTCTTCTGATCTTTGATTCCCTTGTTCCGGTGTACACACGAAAATCGCCTGTCGGCTCCGAGTGTCACCTGGTCCTGTCGGCTCGAACGGTCCAGTTATTTGCGCTTCTTCAATTGCAACATTGCCATCGCGCATTTCATTCACCGCGGCAGCAAATACAGACTGAGGAGGTTGCAATACGCCTTCAGGCTCCGAGAATTTTCTAACGAAGGAAACACCAACCACGTGGGGTCCGGCTTCAGCATCAAAACGCAGGCGCAAATTTGAATCGGCAAACAGCATGTACTCTTCCCATTCGCGGTCGCCGAATTGATTGCCACCATAACTTGCTGGTGCCTGCAATACGTCTGGTTCCTCACCACCTATTTGAAACGTATCAATTAGCCTGCCATCGAAACGCACTTGGATCTCATGGCTTGAGCCCATACCACGAATGTAATTTACATAGTTGCGATGCAGTCGTAAGGCCAGATCATATTGCCCTGCGACTGGAAAGTAATGATTCATGGCAACACCTCCACGGGACCCGAAGGGGAGGTCATCGCTCATACGATCATCTTGATTTAAAAGAATAGGCACTTCGTATCTGGTTGATACTGGTCCCGCGGGAGTTTCTCCAAGAGATAGACGGGAAATCTTCCGTGCGGCCGATAAGTAGCGTTCCATTAACGCAGGAGACACGGTTAGAACATCAGCCATGTTGTCGAAACCGTAGGCGTCAATGTCATCCGCTGGTAATAGTTCTTCAACATCAACTTCTATGTTCAATAAATCACGAATAGCGTTTGCATATTCCGCCCTGTTCATTCGATGGAATGTGTCTGTCCTACCAGGATTAGGGTTTGCTGCAGCAAAAGCATCGATTTCTCTTTCCAGCCAATTAACAAGTTCGACATAAATCTCTTCTGAAGGTTTTGGCATTTCCATCGGTGGCATGCGGCGATTGCGAAGCTGAGATAACAGTCTTTCTGGCAAGCCACCATGAGCAGATAAATCAGAAAGGTCGATATTTTGGAACGATATGTCCGCGTTACTTAGGGCATCGTTATGACAAGCCAAGCAATACTGATTCAGCGTTGCGTTGAGTAGCTCTCCCTCCGATTGTGCTAGTGATACACAGGGGAATATGAGAATTAGCGCGAACAGGGAGGTCCGGTAGTTTCCGCGTTTGCTTTTTTGCGATTTTAGTAGGATTTGGGGCATTTGTTCTAGGCGCTTCCAGCAATAACTAAGTTCTTATTTTATTTGGCTTTTCCAGCTAGTAACTGATTTAGCTCTGTCCCTAAGAATACCTTATTCTGTGTCCTCGATCCTCCACAATTCAACTTGCCACGGCTTTGTCGGACTGTCAATTGAGCAGTGAATGCCGTAGGATTTGGCGATATGAATAATAATAAGATTCCCCCAAATCTCCCAAGGTTCCTACTTGGCTTTGTTATAGGCCTTATTACTTTCTCCCAGATTGGTCACGCACAGGTTACCGACTTAATTGCAGCGGCTCGTGTGGAAGATCTAAGCCAGGTACAACAATTATTAGTTGCAGGAGCAGAGGTAGATGAGCGTCAGGGTGATGGAGCTACGGCATTGCACTGGGCCGCCCATCGCAATAATCTGCAATTGGCGCAATTATTAATCGAGGCTGGAGCTGACGTAAACGCCGCTAATGAATTAGGGGCAACCCCAATATGGCTTGCTGCTTTTAACGGCAGTGTTGCATTGCTTGAAGTGTTATTAGATGCGCGTGCTAATCCGAATGCCTCATTGCGAATGGGTGAAACTCCACTAATGAGCGCAGCCCGTTCCGGTGATTTGGAAAGCG
>JBJLER010000024.1:0-11233 GCA_045565735.1 Pseudohongiellaceae bacterium | reverse complement strand
TGGGCGCTACCTAAGCGACCAAACTGCCATCTTCCACTTAATGAGTTCGTACCAAAGTTATACCCAGGTATAGCAAAGAGTTGCGCCGAGTCTTACATTAAATTTCTTTTATAAAGTCGTAATCAATTGGTTTAGTCAAATCAAGTGAGTAATGTTTCGATGACATCGGATATTTCAATCCAGTGGCACAATTAAAAAGCATTACTTGTTCATTTGGCCGAATACGACCACTGGCAAGTTCCTGTTTTAATGCTGCCAGCGTAGCAGCTCCCTCGGGACACAGAAGTATTCCCTCTTTTTCAGCGCACTCCTGGTGGGCTTCATCTATAGCTTCATCACTTACAGCTACCGCGAAGCCATCACTCTCTCGCACTGCATCGAGAATAAGAAAATCACCCACTGCAGCTGGAACTCTAATGCCTGCTGCTATAGTAGCGGCATCTTGCCAGAGTTCAGCATGGCGCTTACCCTCTTCAAAAGCTTTAACAATTGGGGCACAGCCTTCTGCTTGCACCGCTACCATGCGTGGACGTTTGGAACCAATCCAGCCAATCGCTTCCAGCTCATTAAAAGCTTTCCACATGCCAATCAATCCAGTGCCACCACCGGTCGGATAGATAATCACGTCTGGGACTTGCCAGCCCATTTGTTCCGCAAGTTCCAGTCCCATGGTTTTCTTTCCTTCAATTCGATAGGGCTCTTTCAAAGTTGAAGTATCAAACCAGTCCATGGCTTCTTTACCGTCTCCAACTACTTTGCCACAGTCGTTGATAAAGCCATTGGCCAGAAAAGTTTTCGCACCCTGAAAGGCGATCTCTTCAATATTTACCCTAGGAGTGTCTTCTGGGCATATCACAAAAGTTTCGATTCCAGCGCGAGAACAATAGGCTGCTAGCGCAGCGCCGGCGTTTCCGTTTGTTGGCATTGCCATAGATGTAACACCTAATTCTTTTGCCATGGCGACAGCTATTGCTAATCCTCGAGCTTTGAAGGAGCCAGTTGGCAATCTTCCTTCGTCTTTTATAAGTATTTCGCCGCAACTGAGTTCTGATTGCAGCTTTTTTGCTGGAAGAATTGGCGTCATTAATTCCCCCAGACGAACTACATTTTCTGATTTACGTATAGGCAGAAACTCACGGTAGCGCCAGAATTCCGGAGCTCTTTCCACCAAGTCAGGTTTTTTTATAGCTTTTCCTAAAGCATCGAGGTCATAACGAACCAGTAATGGTTTGCCAGCTTCAGATAACCCATGTAACTGATCAGCTGGGTATGTCTTGCCGGTGAAACTACATTCAAGATGGGTTACAAAAGTCGAATATTCTTTCATCTAGCTAAAGCCTAAACATTTTGTCGATGACATCATCGTTTTTAAATGCATGGTACAAGGCCGCACCTATATGCACAGCAACGACAGCAAGTAGCGCCCAACAAGTCCATAAGTGAATGTCGGAGAAGAAGATGTTTAAGTCATCGTTTTCTTCTGACCAAGCAGGTAAATCAACCAACCACCAGAGCGTGGTTTCCCACCCACTAAAACTAGAAGAAAGATAACCACTAATACAGCAGGCAATGATGAGAAAGTAAGTTAGCAGATGATCAAGAGATGCCAATCGCTCTAATCTCGATTTTTTTATCTGGAGTTGCTTCCGTTTCTTAACAATGCGTAGGGCAACCATAGCCACAACCATCACCATGATGGTTATGCCAACATTCTTATGCATCTGAAAAGGTAATTGCCTATAGGTGAAATCTTCTGATGGGAGTGGAAGCGACAACATCCACCAGCTACTTACAAATAAAAAGATGACACCTATAGCAACCAACCAATGCATCGCTACTTTGGGTTTTGGCAATTGCTCAGACATCAAACGCCACCCTCAGTATCTTTAGAAGATATACTCACAACTGCAAAGAGTAAAAACAAATGAACGAAAAACCACAACAAAGTTGACCAAAGATACTGTGCCCGGAGCAGTGGGCCCGTGTTTGTCGCTACAATAAAAATACCTAAATCAATAACGATCAATGCAACAAAACATGATTTGGCCCAGTTAAGATTCACACTTTTATTATTAACAAAGGAAAATCCAACTGAAATTGATAAGGCGGCAAATAGAATCCCACTTACTGAAAGCAAAAACATCAGAGGGCGAAACCATTCAGGTGAGGAAGCTAAAATGATTTGTACATTGCTCACCATTAACTCGCATTCCAGGAGGCTCAAGCCTTCTTCCTCCAATTCATCCGCACGACAGTCTGCCGGCACTCCCAGTTCTGCAATAGACCCGGGAGCGATGACTATCTGCTTGAGGAGTTCGTTACTATGACTTGCCAACAGCAGTACACCGAATAGCACTGCTACTAACCCGATCCATTTTGTATTTATCTTATTGCCCTTAAAACTCTACTTGGTTTTCGTATTTTCCCGGAAGCGCTCATACATCTCCAGTGCATTAATTCCATAAGATAAAGCAGAAACTAGTAACGCTGCGGATACACCCTGCACAATTATTTTACTAAATTTCAGTGAAGTGCTTTTTTGTATCCATTTTATGTTGGATAAATTCACCCTCTTAATCGGGTTTTTTCATAAGCTTGGCGAAGTTTACCGCCATGTCTGTCTGAATATAAGAGCAGAGCTTTTTTAAATTTGCTGGCAGCTTATCCATCAAAACAAATCAGGTATACTCCGGTTTAGCTCGATAATAACGATGATTTCGGGAGTTTTAAAATGTCATTGTCTGCAAACAAGTTATCAATCGCCTTGAGTATTTCTATTACAACCCTGCTAACTGCATGCGGTACAGAAGAAAATCAAACGGCTGCGACCTCTTCAACTGAAGTAACACCCACGACTCAGCCAGCAGCAGTAAGCACTGCTTCTTCAGCTCCTGAACTTGGTTCATTCGGAATAGACATGAGTCATCAGGATACAAATACACAACCAGGCAATGACTTTTTCCGCTACGCTAATGGATTGTGGTTGGACACCTTTGAGCTGCCGGCTTCACGCAGTAACTATGGATCATTCACAGTGCTTAGCGATCGCTCCGACCAAAGAGTACGAAATATTATCGATGACCTAGCCAATATAGAACCAGCCCAGGGGTCGATTGAACAGAAGATTAGTGACTACTACCTAAGCTACATGAATACCGAAGTTCTGGACGAGCGAGGTATAAGTCCATTATTGTCCGGACTTTCTGCGCTGAGTGAGATTGATACTCGAGAAGAACTCATTCAAGGATTTGGTCGCGCCTTCATCGATAACACTGCCACGCCATTCGGTTTTTATATTGGCACAGATCGCAGTGACCCTGATCGTCATCAAGTCGTGTTATCTGTAGGAGGCATTGGTCTTCCAGATCGCGATTACTACTTGTTTGATACTGAACAGTTTCAGAATGTACGATCAGAATATTTATCACATATCGCTAGAGTTTTTGATTTTGCCAATATCGAAAATGCCCAAGCTAAAGCTGAAAAAATTCTCAGACTGGAAACTGAAATTGCTGAACATTTGTGGCCAAGGGATCAACGCCGTAATCGTGACCTGACTTACAACCCAATGTCATTTACTGAGTTTAAGGCTGAGTTCTCGGGTATCAACTGGGACGCATATTTTGTAGCAGCTGGCGTGACTGAATTGAAAGATCTAAACGTTTCTTTTCCAAGTGCCATGTTGCCCATCATCGAACTCGTGAATACTACACCAGTGGAAGACTGGGTAGCCTACATGACTTATCGTTACATCGTAGATAGTGCGCCTGTACTTTCTGAAGAAATCGATAATGAACGTTTTCACTTTTATTCAACGATCCTCAGTGGTGTTCCTGAGCAAAGAGAAAGATGGGAACGCGGAGTTGCACGAGTTGGCGCATTAAACAGCCTGGGTCTGGCTGTTGGACAAGTTTATGTGCAACGCCATTTTCCAGAATCTGCAAAACAACAGATGGTAGAGCTCGTTGAGAACTTACGTGCTGCTGTTGCACAGAGCATCGATGAGATTGACTGGATGGGCCCACAAACCAAAGAAGAAGCCCATATGAAGTTGCAATCTTTCCGGCCGAAGATCGCTTATCCAGATGAATGGAAAGATTTGTCGTCAATTGAAATTGCTCGCGATGATTTATTCGCCAATGCGCAAAATATTCGAGAATTCAATTGGGAAGATGAGATTGATCGATTAGACCAACCAACCAATCGTGAAGAGTGGGGCATGACTCCACAAACTGTAAATGCTTATTACAATTCTTCATTTAATGAGATTGTCTTTCCAGCAGGAATTTTACAGCCACCATTTTTCGATCCTAGTGCGGATGCGGCAGTTAACTATGGCGGTATTGGTGCGGTGATCGGGCATGAGATGGGGCATGGGTTCGACGATCAGGGATCAAAGTCCGACTATGCGGGAATTCAAAGAAATTGGTGGACTGATGAAGATCGTGCCAATTTTGAAGTGCTTACTACTGCCTTAGCGGCACAGTACGATCAGTTCGAGCCAGTGCCTGGATACTTTGTCGATGGCAATTTCACTCTAGGCGAAAACATCGGAGATGTTGGTGGATTGTCTCTTGCATATCGTGCTTACCAGATGTCATTGAATGGCGATGAAGCGCCGGTGATTGATGGTTTAACCGGTGACCAACGCTTCTTCCTTGCCTGGGCCCAAGTTTGGCAGCGCAAGTATCGGGAAGATGAATTAATTCAACGACTCACAACTGACCCTCATTCGCCAGCCGAGTACCGAGTGAACGGAGTAGTAAGAAATTTCGACGAGTGGTATGAAGCATTTGACGTGCAGCCTGGAGATGAACTCTACTTGCCTCCTGAGGAACGTATTCGCATCTGGTAAATCAAACTTAAGTATAAGGAAGCATTATATGAGAAATATCCACCAACTATTATTGTGCTTTCTTATATCTTTTTTACCTTTTGTCAGTATTGCACAGCAGTTCGACACCATTATTCGCGATGGTAGAATCGTAGATGGCTCCGGTAATCCCTGGTATGTAACAGACATTGGTATTAATAACGATCGCATTGTTCGAATAGCAGACCTTTCCAATGCCACAGCTGATAGAGTAATTGATGCATCTGGCCTGGTCGTATCGCCAGGATTTATTGATCCGCATACCCATGCGCTGCGCGGCATATTTGAAGTGCCTAATGCTGAAAGCGCCTTGCTGCAAGGAGTTACAACTCTTACAGAAGGCAATGATGGAAATTCTCCTTATCCAGTAGATGAACACCTCGCAGAAATAGAAGAACACCGCATCAGTCCAAATTGGGGAATATTTGTTGGGCAGGGAACTATTCGCTCGCAAGTAATTGGCAGTGAGGATCGAGAGCCGACGCGTATAGAATTAGAACAAATGAAATCCATGGTTAGAGAATCCATGGAGCAGGGCGCATTGGGTATCTCAACCGGATTGTTTTATGTACCCGGTAGCTTTACTTCAACGGAAGAAGTAATCGAACTTTCGAAAGTAGCTGCGGAATATAATGGCATTTACATCTCGCATATGCGCGAAGAGGCTGCACAACTAATTAATTCAGTGCAGGAAACCATTCGCATTGGTGAAGAAGCAAATATTCCCGTGCAGATGACCCATCACAAAGTAATAGGCGTTGAGAATTGGGGATCATCTGTCGACAGTTTGCGCATGGTGGATGAAGCGCGCGCACGTGGTATCGATATCACTATAGATCAATATCCTTATACTGCGTCACAAACTGGCATCACTGCATTAATTCCGCAGTGGGCACAGGAAGGTGGTCGCGACCGGCTACTGGAAAGAATCAATAGTGCAGAAACACGCCAGACTATAAAAGATGAAGTAGTTTATAAGATTTTGTATGACCGTGGTGGTGGTGATCCTAGCAATGTGTTCATTTCCCGCAATTCTTGGGATCCGGACATGGCTGGGAAAAATCTTGCTGACTTAACCGTTGGAAGAGGAATGGAGCCCACACCAGAAAATGCCGCCGATATTGTCTTCGATATAATTCGCGGCGGCGGAGCAACTGCTGTATATCACGCGATTGGACCTGATGATGTTGATCGGATAATGCAACATCCTGCAACTGCGATTGGCTCAGATGGACCAGTTGGTATCTTCGGCGAAGGTGCCCCTCATCCCCGACAGTACGGAACCTTTGCACGTGTCCTCGGATTATATGTTCGGGAAAGAGAAATAATTCCTTTGGAAGAAGCCGTACGGAAAATGAGCAGTCAAACCGCTAGGCGTTTAGGGATTCATGATCGCGGTTTAATTACGGAAGGCTACTATGCTGACATTGCCATCTTTGATTCAGAAGAAATCATTGATAGAGCTACTTTCGAAGATCCCCATCAATATGCAGTAGGTATGAAATTTGTTTTTGTTAATGGCGAGATGGTTGTAGAAGATGGTCAACACACTGGAGCCCGACCCGGCAGAATTGTTTACGGTCCCGGCTATAACGGTACAAGATAATTAGCTGGGTTGCGGAGACATCCTTTTGCTCTGTAATATAGTCCACTGTCAGCTGTGGTCCTGCAGATATGTAAGAACCGGGCCTAAACCTGATTTCCCGCATTACTACTTAGGCTTAAAGGAAAGGATTGGAGGAATAATGATGAGAAAAATAGCAGTTTTACTCTCTGCGATATCGATGATTGCGTTCAGCATGGTGTTTACTTCGTACGCGCAAGACATGACACCAGAAGAACAAGCAGCAGCAGCCGTCGATCAACGTAAATCCCTATTTAAAACGATTCGTTACAACTTAGGGCCTATTGCCGGTATGGCTCAAGGCGCACCTTTTGATGCTGAAGTTGCAGAGCGCAATGCCAGAAGAATTGCAGTGATGGCAACTATGATTCCAGAAATGCTTGCGGTAGATACGAGCAATTTCGATAACATCGAGACAACTGCGCTAGACAGCATCTGGGATAACCAGGATGACATAGCTGCCAAAGCACAGGCACTAATTGATAATGCGAATGCTTTCGCAGATACCGCAGCAACTGGTGAAATGGGAGCAACCCTTGGTGCATTCCGTGCCTTCGGTGGATCCTGCGGTAACTGTCACGATACCTATCGAGTGGATAACGACTAAAAAATCTCGCTAAAAAGATAAGGGCGATGCCAGTCGCCCTTTTGCAGGTCTGGTTAAAGATGGAAGAGTTATTCCATCAATTATTGGTCGTTATCCATTGGAACAAATTCCACTGGCCAGTCACAGGTTTAAGCAAGCGAATCATAAGGGAATAGATAGTATTATCGGTGAAACCAGTCAGCCTTCCTCTGACTGATGACGGGTGAAAAATGCCGCTAGTGCATCCCGATCTTCATCGGTAAGTTTACTGGTGTTGTGCTCGACAACTTCATTCATATCTCCACCAACAAACTCACCTTCCGGTTTTAATCCAAGCAGAAGAAAGATATCGAAGTTATTTGTTGTCCATTCTTTCAAGGCAGCTGCGTCAATTGCTTCGATTACTTCGTCACCAATTTCCGCTCCCGCATACTCACGGTTTAAATCCGGAATTCCTAGCCCATTGCGCGGAGTATGACATTCACCACAATGACCGAGACTTCGTGCTACATAAGCACCGCGCGCTACTAAGTCATCATCAAACTGTTCGAGCGAAGGTTGTGTAATATCGGCCAACTTGTTCCAACCAGCTACAGTCCAGCGAACCAGCCAACCAGGAATTTCTGGTTCCGGTGCGCTATAGCTAATCGGATCTAAAGAAAGAAGATATGCAGCCATATCCAAAACATCTTCATCAGTCATACCCGCATAGGCGCGGTAGGGAAACGCAGGATAGTAAAAACTGCCATTGGGTGTTCTTCCGTGTTTAAGTGCTGCGAGAAAGTCTTCAGCCTGCCAATTGCCAATTCCGGTTTCTGTATCGGGAGTAATATTAGGAGCATAAAAAGTGCCAAAGTCGGTTTCTAGGGCAAAGCCACCACTCAAAGCCTCATTTGTTTCTTCAGTTTGTCCACGATGGCAGCTAATACAGCCACCAGCAATCAATAAGTACTCCCCTCGCTCGATCGCTTCGAGGCTGTCAGGAATTTGATTGGCGGTAGTAATACTGGGAGGCGCAAATAACCAGATCGGAAACAACACAGCAAACCCTAGAATTACTGCTAAAACTATATTTCTTCTGCTCATGAGAATTATTTCATTCGACTTTCTTGCTACATAAACTCGATCATTCTAGACATTGGGCAAATTCTTGTCGAATTCTGTTTCAAGCCGGTAAACTGCAAATCCATAAAGGCACTAGGCGGTTGTGTTGTTAGAGTTTGAACATATCATTCAGGTAAATGATCTTAGCAATAAGGCCATTGCTGTACTCACCCGAAACCAACTTTGGCAAGGACTTGTGCTCAGGGCACGCAACCCAGACAAATTTAACCACGCTCTGCAATGCAAACATGAAAAATTGGAAGAGAACGAATTTATTCGCACTGTCCAAGCCGGAGGGACCAGCTTCTGCGAAAGAGTAACCCTCTGTCCCGAACAAAAAATCTGTACTAAAACCGTCCCTGATTTCGATCAGATCAACGCTCAAAGCATCACGTCCATAGAAGAGCCGCAAACCGGCTCTCTTTTTGTGCGCTTTCACTATAAGAGAGATCTGGATGTAATTGATGAAGGAGTCGATGTAGGCGAACATCTGAAAGCAGCTTATGTTCGGCTAGACCGCGACGCTATCGCCATAATTCGGATGCTGGCGGACGTTGAACTATTCGATAAGACCATAACCTGAGGCCATTTGGTGCATGAAACTCAGGGATTTCGGGACTTTGCGTCTCTTTAGGGAATTGTTTATGCTCTTCTACCCTCGCTCAGAATCCTACTGGAGGACAAACATGCAAAAGCCAAGGAAAATGAAAAGTAGAATAATTTTAGGTACAGCGACACTGTTCCTATTCAGTTCACTGGCCTATGCCGATCGTGAAGCTTCCGACGACGAGAGCCATATAAGTGATTCACGAATTCAACATCGTAGTTATACTTTTCCGCCCACCGGCGAAGAGATTCCCTATGCACTCTTTGTGCCGTCTAACTACAATGAAGTTGACTCGGCACCTTTAATTATTTCCTTACATGGTTTAGGACGATCTTACGATTGGTTGATGGGATACCACGGCTTCCTCGATCAAGCAGAAGCAGGTGGCTATGTTGTAGTTACTCCTCTTGGTTATATCCGACGTGGGTGGTATGGCTCTCGTACAACCGATGATCCCCAAGACGCCATTTACAGCGAGCAAGATGTAATGGAAGTAATTCAGCTAGTACGTGATGAATTTTCAATTGATAACAATCGAATTTATTTATGGGGACACTCGATGGGTGGCGCTGGTACCTATCACATCGCCGCAAAGAATCCGGACATGTTTGCGGGTCTAGGAGTAGCCGCACCCGCTCCTGAAAGAAACCTCAATATCGAGGAGACATTGAATAAGATCAAACATGTGCCTATCTTCGTGTTGCAGGGTGATGAAGACGGTTTAGTAACCTTAACTCGTGAGTGGGTTGCGACAATGGAGAAACTTGGTGTGCAACATCTATATGCGGAAATTCCTGGTGGTGATCATTCGTTAGTAATTTCTCAGAACAGCGAACACATGCAAAAGTTTGTCGATTTCTTCAATATAGTAAGGAAGAAGTACTAAGGACTATTAAATGAAAAAGCGTGAAAGGTTCTGGCCTTTGTATGTGTTTGGAGCTTTACTTTCCTGGTCCGCGTTTGCTGCAGAATCTGAAGACTATGATGCGGCGGCTGGTTATCAAGCTACCTGTTTTGCCTGTCATGGTACCGGACAAGCTCATGCTCCCATTGTTGGTGACTTGATCGAGTGGGAAATCCGTGCTGAGAAAGGTTTTGAAATTCTGGTGCAAAACACCATCAATGGACTAAATGGAATCATGCCTGCTCGCGGACTCTGCACAGACTGCACAGACGAACAATTGCGAGCGATAGTCGAATACATGTTAGAAGAAAGTAAGTAGATTAAAAAAGAAATACGATTGAATAATCAGAATATTGGAGCAAACCGATGCTATTTTTCGAAATTCGTTTTAACTACAGTGCTAAATTAGTCCGAGTATTATTAGCGAGCTTCTTACTTCTATTTATAAGCTGCTCATCGGAAAACGAAACTACCTCTATTTCCGTTGCCACTGGCAGTGCTTCCACTGGCGGTGCAGTAGAACTAGAAGAAAATGGTTTGTCTGTAGTTACCGATCTAGAATGGCCCCTACACAACTTTGATCTTTATGGATCCCGGTTTGTACCTACCGATCAGATCACCCCGGACAACGTTGCAACGCTTACACCACGCTGGCTATTCCAGCATGGTGTTATCGATGGCGTTAGTAATCAAACAACACCGGTAATTGTTGATGAGGTTATGTACTTAACTGATTCTCGCGGCAGTGTGTATGCAGTCAATGCGCGGGATGGGCATTTAATCTGGTCATACGATGTGACTCGTCTATTAGGTGGCGGTAGAAGAGAGGGTTATATCTTTAGACATCGTGGTGTGGTCTACGATGAAGGGGTTATTTACACCGCCGCTGGTTCATTCATGTTTGCCTTGGATGCGGAAACAGGAGAACCACTCGAGTCATTTGGTGAAGGTGGTCAGGCTCCTGTCATTCTTGATGTATTGCATCAACGCGATCCAACCGTAGAAACTGCAATTTCAGTTGGGTACTGGTTTACCACCGCGCCGCAGATTCACAACGACGTTATTTATATTGGTACTACTCGAAGTGAGAGCCATATTGCAGGCGGCTACGTATTGGCCATTGATGATCAGACTGGAGAAGTGCTCTGGCATTTCAACACTATTCCTCAGGATGAAAACGATCAAGGTTGGGAAATCGCCGGGCCAACCTGGGTTGGCGGCGAGCGCAATGGCGGTGGAATTTGGGAAACGCCTTCAATTGATCCAGAGTTGGGCATGGTGTATTTCGCAGTTGGAAATCCCTTTGGTGATAGCACTAAACGTGATGGCATGAATCTATTTACTGATTCATTAATCGCCCTTACCTTGGATG
Source organism: Pseudohongiellaceae bacterium (assembly GCA_045565735.1). Lineage (GTDB taxonomy): Bacteria > Pseudomonadota > Gammaproteobacteria > Pseudomonadales > Pseudohongiellaceae > UBA9145. The sequence continues at coordinate 163 of JBJLER010000024.1, read as the reverse complement.
AAGGCAGATTGGTTTGGTACTACCAGCAAGTGCACCACGATGTGTGGGACTACGATTCTGGTAATCAACCAGTACTATTCGATATGGAAGTCGATGGCGAACCGGTAAAAGCACTTGCTCAAGCGAGTAAGAATAGTTGGCTCTATATATTGAATAGGGAAAC